>JAPUJU010000168.1 GCA_027296025.1 bacterium | reverse complement strand
GGCTCGAGATTGCTTTGGAGGAAGCGGAAGTGCGAGTCCGTCGTGTCTACGCCGACGGGCGGATCGATCCTGCGATCGTAGCCAGCCCTACAAGCAAGGAGAGGGCGAGTGGTTTTCCGCGCATGGTCGCGAACGACGACGAGATCGTTTTCGCATGGACGGAGGCGGACAAGCCGTCGCATGTTCGAACGGCCGTCATGAGCCTGAGGTAGGCAGGTAGGCCCGCGCTAGTAGCGAGCCAGATAAACCTGCGGCTCCAACTGAAACCTTTCCGCACAGGCATCCGAATCGAACGCGTAGTTCTTGCCCCGAACGACGGCAAAGTGCTGATAGTCCACGGGCTGGTCGCAGACGACACATGTACCCATTTGTGGGTTGGCAATGTCCGAACGTGAGTCGCCGACGCGGTGTGCGCTCTGAACGGCACGGCCGAACGTCGTTTGTTTCTTTTCGTCCCAATCGACGGGTTTCTTCTCCGCGGTTTTGTCCTCTGACGCCCCGCAGCCGACCGCGAAACCGAGCAAAAGAACGATGAGCACGTGTCGAATGATTCCGTATGTTGCTCGCATGGGTCTCCTCCGGGCAGATCTTCTGGTCTTTGATGAATGCCTTCCGATTCCCGATACTTTCTTCCTGTCCCGTGCCTCCGGCTCGGGCTCGGAGACATGTGGGACGATGCAATGTCGGTACCAATAGAGGGGTTCGTCCGGCCACTACTGCGGTAAAGGACGCCATCCCACCCGATTAGTGGAATCGCTGTCCCGGACGGTACACACGCCCGAAACGGTCCTCCGACGGCACAACATAAGCGTTTGTACGGGCCTCAACTTGTTGTTATAGTTCGGAAAGAACACGAACCGACCAGTGTTCGCAGGTTGAAAGAAGCGCATCCTGTGGACGCGCTGAAAGGGGAGCGTTTTGGGTTCGAAGAATATCAAGGTAATGATCGGGTCGCTCATTATCGTCGGCGCGATCGTCTATTTCGGGTTTGCCGGCTACGAGGAGGGCAGATCCTACTACAAGACGATCGGGGAACTCTCCGAAATGGGAGACGACGCCTACGAGAAGAGGATCCGCGTCGCCGGTATCGTTTCGGAGGGATCCATTCAGAGGCAGGGCGACGAGATTCTTTTTCAGATCGAACAGGATGACCTGAAGCTGTCCGTGCTCTATACCGGGACCCGCCCCGTACCCGACACGTTCAAGGACGGGGCCGAGGCGCTTTGCGACGGACACTACAAGCCCGACGGAACATTTGAAGCAACCCAGATCCAGGCGAAGTGCGCGTCGAAATACGAAGCGGAATACGGCACAACGCAGGCTGAGTCCTGAGCACCTGTGCCTTTCAAAGGCACGCATCTTATAGCTGCGCTCGCGTCGTCGCAGGTTCCAAGATTTCGCCCATGGGGCGATTTGTTTTGTACGGGAACAGGGGAAAACACGAGGTAAAATAAGCTTGGCCGCAAATTTCGGGAATATTTCGCTTTCGGTCGCATTTGCGTTTGCGCTCTACGCCGTTTTCGCGTTACTGCTCGGAACAAAAGTAAAGCGCCGTGACCTGATCAAGTCCGGCGAGAACGCAGTGTACGCCTACTTTACGTTTGTCACGCTCTCCATGTTCAGCTTGATCCATCTGCTCGTCTCAGGCAACTTTCAGATCGAATACGTCGCCTCAGTGACCAATGAGTCGATGCCTATTTACTACAAGATCGCTGCGCTGTGGGGAGGGCAGGCCGGGTCGCTGCTCTTTTGGACCTGGATCGTCTCGCTGTACACGGCGATCGTAGCCTACCGGAACCGTCACACCCGATCGGATCTTGTTCCGACGGCGCTGGGCATCATGTCACTCACCGCGCTTTTCTTCCTCGTCCTGAATCGATTTTCGGAAAGCCCTTTCAACGAACTCGCGATCGTTCACGCCGGCAGTGCAGGACCGGTCCCTTTCGCCCCGCAGGACGGAAACGGGTTGAACCCGCTTCTACAGCATCCGGTCATGGTGATTCATCCGCCGATACTCTACCTCGGCTACGTCGGAATGGTCGTTCCGTTTTCGTTTGCCGTCGCGGCGCTGATTACGAAACAGCTCAGCAACGCATGGATTACGCTCGTGCGGCGCTGGACGCTCATCGCCTGGGGGCTTCTCGGTGCAGGGATCATCCTCGGTGGCAAGTGGGCGTACATGGAGCTCGGCTGGGGCGGTTACTGGGCGTGGGATCCCGTAGAGAACGCATCGCTCATGCCGTGGCTGACCGCCACGGCGTTCCTGCACTCTGTGATCGTGCAGGAAAAAAAGAACATGCTCAGAGTGTGGAACATGGTGCTCATTATCTCGACATACCTTCTCGTTATTTTCGGCACGTTTCTCACTCGCAGCGGAATCGTATCGTCTGTGCACGCGTTCGCCCAGTCGTCCATCGGTATTTTCTTCGTTTCCTACATCGCGATTACAGGCGCGGCATGTCTCTTTCTCATTTTCTCCCGGCTGGAGTACCTGAAAAGTGACAGCGAACTCGACTCAATCGTTTCGAGGGAAAGTAGCTTCCTTTTCAACAATCTTGTGTTCCTGGCCGCTTGTTTCGCCGTTCTGTGGGGCACGATATTTCCGGTGATTTCAGAAGCGATCCAGGGCGAGCAGATTACGGTCGGGGCACCGTTCTTCAACAAGATCAATATTCCAATCGGCCTCTTTATTCTGTTTCTCACGGGCGTCGGGCCGCTTCTTGCCTGGCGCAAGACGTCCGTTCGCAGTTTGAATAAGAATTTTTTCTGGCCGCTTGTCGTCGCCCTGGTCGCAGGCGTGTTGCTCTTTCTGGCGGGCGTTCGCGGGTTCTACGCATTGCTCTCGCTCTACCTCTGCATCTTTGTCGGATTGACGATCACTTCCGAGTTCGCGAGGGGTGTCCGGGCTCGGATGCGCGCGCACGGGGAGCAGTTTCACCGGGCGTTCACGCAGCTGATCAACAAGAACAAACGGAGGTATGGAGGGTACATTGTCCATTTCGGGGTCATTCTGATTTTTCTTGGATTTACGGGCAACGCTTTTAACAAGGAAACGCAGGGAAGAATCAAAGCCGGCGAGAGCATGACGATTGGTTCGTACACGCTTCACTGCGATAACATCGAAGAGGGAGAGGACGCCAACTTTTCCTACCTCATTGCAACGATCACCGTGTCGAAGGGCGGCAAGACACTGCAGGTGCTGCGGCCCGAAAAGCGGTTCTACTTCGCCAGTGAACAGGGAACGTCCGAAGTGGCCCTCCGCTCGAACCTGGTCGAGGATCTCTACGTTGTTTTTGCCGGGGTATCAGACGACGAACGCGCTGTGATACAGGTGTTCCTGAACCCGCTTGTCGTCTGGGTGTGGATCGGAACCATTGTGATGGTTCTCGGAACCATTATCACGATTCTCCCCAACCCACGGGAAGTCCGGTTGCGCCGTCGCATCCGGAATCTAGAAACGCTTCTTACCGCAAAGGGAAAAATATGAGACTGCTCGCAGCCGGGATACTCGCAGTCGCTCTCCACGGGGTCCTGTGGAGCGTACCGGGCGCCGTCGCACAGTCTGCAAAAACCCAGATCGAAGATCCCGTTCTGGCAACACGTTTCAATGCGATTTCGGACCGCCTCGTATGCCGGTGCGGGTGTAACATGATCCTTCGGGTCTGCAATCACTTCGAGTGCCCGTCGGCCGTCCCGATGCGCGCCAGTATTGACGAGCAGCTTCTCACCGGCAACGACGACGACACGATCGTCCAGTCGTTTGTGGATGAATACGGAATGGTAGTCTTGTCTGCGCCGCCGACGAGCGGAGTGAATTTAGCCGCGTGGGTCATGCCGGGGTTTGCGATTCTCGTCGGTTTCTTTCTCGTCTTTTACTTTGTGTCTGACTGGCTCGCAAAACGCAAAGCGAAGCCAGCCGCCAGGAAACAAGCCATCGACCCGCTCGCTGCAGCGCGGATCGAGGATGAGCTGAAAAGCATGGAGCTATGATGGATTACGTCGTTATCGGCATACTCGTAGTCGGGGCGGTTATCCTGGTAACGCGTCCAATGCTCTCGAAGCAGAAATACCTGCACGACCTTGAGGACCTCTTCGACCTCGGTGACACGCGCCGGTTGAACTACCTGAACCAGCGGAAGCTCAATACGCTGGAAAACATTCGGGAGTTGGACTTTGACTACCAGATGGGCAAACTCGCCGACGAAGACTATCAGCGCCTCAGACAGGAATACATGCACGAGGCGGAGGAGATCATCGAGGCGATCGACAAGCTGAAAATCCAGGCAGAGATCGAGGAACTTATCGAAGAAGAAGTCCGGACCCGAAGGCGTATCCAGTAAGCCGCACCACGCCCCGAACCCTTAGCACCTTGAATCAGTCCCCCTCATACCAATCGAGCCGCTCCGCGAGACGGCGCAGAGAAAACCTTCTCGTTCTTCTCGCGGCGGGTTTTCTCGCCGTTGGCGCTCCCGGGGCAAGGGCCCTGGACATTCACGGCCATGTCGTGAACGGAACGACGGACGAACCCGTGACGGGCGCCACCCTTGTCATTGTGAACCCAAGCGCCGGTATGCTAGTCGAGAAGGAGTTGACCCTGGAAAACGCGGACGGGAGCTTCGTCTTCTCCGGGCTCAATGACTCGCGTTCGATTTACCTGCTTCGGATCCTCTATGACGGCGTCAACTACACGGAAATTATTCGCGCGAGTGGCCAGTCCCAGATCCACCGGGAGATTCGCGTCTTCGACACAATCACGTCATGGGACGACGTTACGTTCTCGGTCCCTCATATGATATTGTCCCGAAGTGGTGACTCTCTGAAGGTTGAGAAATTTTTCCAGATTACGAACAACACGTCTCCACCCCACACGGTATACGGGCCCGACACGCGCTTTACGTTTTACCTGCCCGGCGACATCATGAAAATCGACCGGTGCTACGTGACGTCTCTCGGGATACCGCTGCCCAGGACACCCATCGCCACGGATGAGCCCGGCTTCTACACGGTGGACTACCCGGTAAAGCCCGGTGTCACGCGGATGGCGATTTCCTTCAGCCTCCCGTACGCGGCCGGCCACTACGCGTACGTGGAAAAGCTCAAGTATCCGCTCAAGGACATGACGGTTCTCTCAGAGGACGCCTCGTTTCGCGTGGAAAGCGATGATACGGCCCTCGAGCAGACCGACGAGCAGGGATTTGTTTCATATCGCGTCGCGGATCTCCCTGCAGGAGCTGTACTGAAACTCGAAATCAGCGGCGGATCGAACACATCGGCAGCTCCGCCACAGTCGGCGATGCCGAAAATCACGATCGTTCCGAGCCGGACAAACACGCTCTCGCTCGTGATACTCATGCTGCTCACCGTGGTCCTCTTCGGGGTGTTCGCGACCGCTGCATCCCGACGGCGAAACAGAAAAGTGGAGAAGCGAATTCTCGAAGGCCAGAAGGATTCGCTGCTCGACCAGTTGGCGAAACTGGACGATCTCTTTGCGACCGGTACTGTTCCGGATGAAGTCTATAGGATCAAGCGAGCCGAACTGGCAAACGCGTTAGCACAGATCTACTATCGGCTGAAGGGCGCAGAAGGAAGTCAAGCGAGCACGCCGGATAATACCAAGGGATCGGCACGTGTCTGACACGCCAACGGTTCGCACGGAAAAAATTACCAAACAATTTGGCCGCTTCACCGCCCTGCTCAATATATCCATCGAGATCGCGCAGGGCGAATTCGTATCTATCGTCGGACAGAACGGCGCCGGCAAAACGACTTTCCTCAAGATACTCTCGACGATCATCCGCACATACGAAGGGGATGCACAACTGTTCGGGAGCGCGCTACGACGGGCCGGCGCGGATGTTCGCCGGAGAATCGGCGTTGTCTTGCACGAGAGCCTCCTCTATCCGGATTTGACCGTTGCGGACAACCTGACCTACTATGCCCGTCTCTATGGCGTGTCAAACCGGCATGAGCGCGTGGCCGAAGTGATCCGACGCCTCGATCTCGACGTCAAGGCGCGCTCCCTTGTGCGATCGTTGAGCCGCGGGCTCCGGCAGCGCGCTTCACTGGCACGCGCGTTTCTTCACGAACCCGACCTTCTGCTGCTCGATGAGCCGTTTACCGGTGTCGACGAACGCGCAGCGGGACTGCTCACAGACTCACTTGCGGAATTCAAGAAGCGCGGTGGCACGATCGTTATGGTAACCCACAATATCGATCGCGCGTGGCATCTCGCCGACCGAATGATCATTCTGCAACGAGGAACGCTGGCCTTCGAAACGGCAACGTCGATAACGACGACTGACGCGTTCCGGACCCGATATGAGGAGATCCTGGGGGGAGAGGCATGAGCGGACTCGCAACCATCCTCCGGAAAGACTTAAAGATAGAGCTACGAACAAAGGAAGCTCTGAGCGCCTCGTTTGTTTTTGCCGTTCTCGTCCTCGTTATTTTCAATTTCACGCTCATCCTGACATCAGACGAAGCACTGAGGCTCGGGGCAGGGTTCCTCTGGATCGCCTTTGCTTTCTCCGGCATACTCTCGCTCAATCGTTCGTTCGCACTGGAGCGGGAGGAAGGGTGTACGCAGGGACTACTGATCTCGCCGGCTGAACCCGGCTCGATCTACCTCGCGAAGTTTCTCGCCAACGTGATTCTCATGCTCACGACGGAACTCCTCGTCGTTCCACTCTTCGTCGTTTTCTTCAACATCGAATTCGAACGTGTGGGACTGCTGATCCTGATTCTCGCGCTCGGCACGATTGGCTTTTCGAGTGTCGGCACGCTGTTCTCCGCTATCGCGGTGCACACACGCATGCGTGAAGTGCTGTTACCGCTGCTGCTGCTGCCGGTCACCGTCCCCGTGCTGATTGCATCCGTCGAAACAACCGCGTACGCGCTCGGGGCCGATATTACGGTGGCGTTCTGGTTCAGGCTTCTTATAGTCTATGATATAGTTTTTGTCACGGCGTCTTATCTGGTTTTCGAGTACGTGATTCAGGAGTAATCGAAGCTATGCGAACACAGAGCATCGACCGTCTGCTGATCATTCTTGCAACGATTACTCTGATTGCCGGGTTGTACCTCGCGCTCTTCTGGGCCCCGCGCGAGAACACGATGGGGGATGTCCAGCGGATTTTCTACATTCACGTTCCCGCCGCCTGGACGTCGTTCGTCGCGTTCTTCCTGGTTTTCGTATACAGCATCGCCTATCTTGCCCGGAGGCGACGAAGCCGCGATGCGCTCGCAGCCGCGTGCGCGGAGGTCGGGCTCGTGTTCGCAACGATCAACCTGGCGACGGGCCCGATCTGGGCGCGGCCTGTGTGGGGTATATGGTGGACATGGGACGCGCGACTGACGATGATGCTCGTCCTATGGCTCATGTACGTGGCGTATGTGATGCTCCGCCACTATATGATCGACCCGGAGCGGCGTGCAACGTTTTCGGCCGTCGTCGGCATCATTGGCTTTTTGAACGTGCCCATTGTGTACATGTCGATCCGCTGGTGGCGAACCCAGCATCCACAGCCGGTGATCGCCGGGGGAAGCGATTCGGGGCTCGACCCGAAGATGCGACTGGCGCTGTTGGCGTGCTGGGTCGCGTTTATTCTGCTCTGTGCTATTCTCGTTCGAAGACGCGTTCGGCTATCCGCGTTGATAGATGAACTCGATGCGTTACAGGCCCATACCGAGGGGAATCACATATCCGCGGAATTCGGGGGAACAGAGCACTCTTAGGTAAGGAGAAATTCGTGGGCTGGTTAATTGCAGCATATAGTGTCGCTGGAGTCATCCTTGTCGGCTACGCACTTACACTCAACAACAAAATCAAGGCGACCTCGGAAGAGATCGCCGCATTGCGCAGAAAACTCGGCTAGCGTACGCTAGACTTCGAACAGCTCAGGTTCCCACTCGATCCCCAGTTCTCCCGGCGGCGCCATGAACCCCAGCAGGACCGACGACGCCACGACCGCAGGGCTCGCGAGATACCCCTCTCCACCGATTCCCATTCGATTCGTCCAGTTCCGGTTGAATGACGTGATGGCCCGCTGGCCTTTCTGCAACGCGTCTTCACCCTGCCCGAAACACGGTCCGCACCACGAGTCCCGAATAACGGCGCCCGCTCCGCGAAGAACATCGGCGACGGATTCACCGCCCAACCGGGGTTCAGCTTCATCAATGCGTTTTTTCACGCCGATCGATCCAGGGAAAATGACAAACGGCTTCGCGGCTTTCTCGTGCCCACTCTCGCGAGCGGCGCGCAGCACCAGGGCTGCCTGCAACAGGTCATCGTAGCTGCCGTTCGTACACGAACCGATGAATGCCTTGTCGAACTCGATCCGCTCCTTCGCCACCTCGTCCGCCGGAAAAGCGTTTTCGGGACTGAACGGTTTCGCGATCATCGGCACCACGTCGGACAGGTTTACCGACTCTTCGATTTCGTAGTGGGCATCTTCGCCCGGCACGATCTTCGGGTACGGCAGGGCGGTTATTCCTGTTCGCCGAAACCACTCGTACGTGATGTCGTCGGCAGCGAAAATGCCGTTCTGGGCCTCTGCCTCGGCCATCATGTTCGCGATCGTATTGCGGTATGCGAGCGGCAACTGCCTGCTCGCGTCGACAAACTCAACCGACATGCCCTGCGCCTGCTTCGCGCCCCACCGTCCAAGCAGGCTCAGCACGATGTCCTTCCCACTCACCCACGGTTGAAGCGCCCCCTCGAAAACAACCCGACGGGCAGGAGCGAGCGTGAAATACACGTAGCCTGTGGACCAACCAAAACCGAGAGCCGTCGACCCGACGGCGGACCCGACCGCACCGTATGCGCCGTAGGCACGACTGTGTGAGTCAGCGCCTGCAATAAACTGGCCGGGATAGACAAGCCCCTGCTCGGGAAAATAGAAGTGAAAGATTCCATCGCCGGGAGTTGCATAGTACGGTTTTTCGATTTCGTGCATCGCCGCAAACGCATGGCCGATCTCGGTTTGTCGGTTGTCTGCCTCGCGCCCCGTAAAAACAAAGTGATCGTTCGCCACGGCCGCCTGGCGCGGGTAGATCGTCTGACCACCCGTAATCTGATTGAAGGTGTGAATTGCGAACGGGGCCGTCCCGTCAGAAGACGGCAACAGATCCGCGTAAACTCGGTATGTCTGCCCTGGCTTTACCTCGAGATCCTTGTCCACGCGGTGGGCCCATACGATCTGCTCGGTCGTCGTCAGGCCGCGTGCCGTTTCTGCGTCCGGCCACCCGATCGACGGCGGCGTTTCCACCGACCGGCGAAACTCCTTGCGGCCGACGGCGAAGATCCCACCCGTGCGCCGGATACTTTCCTCTTTGTCGGTCAGTGGGTGCGGTTCGTAGGATTTGCCTTGTGTTTCGTTCGTCAAACGGCGCGAACCCGGCTCGAAGAAAAATTCGTCACCGTCTTGCGCGTCGCGAACTGCCACAGGACATTGCACTACGTGCAGGCCAAGGTTCAACGCGTTGCGGCGGAAAATGTCTCCCATATTCTCACCACACACCACAACCATCTCGAGGCTGGCTTCGTCGGCAATCGCTTTGAGCCCAGCCGGGCTCATTTCCCGCGACGATCCAATTGCAAACCGGTCGCCAGCAATGAGAAACGTCTCACCACCTTGAACGCGCCTCCGGAAATCGGGCATCATATAGACGAAGGCCCCTTCCTTCCATTTCTCGTCGAGCGCGTCGAGACTCTCCGATACGCAATACGCCGCCGGCGTGATCTGGTCGGTGTCGATCGCGTCCAGTTTCCGGCCGGGTTCCTTTGGATCCCAGAAAATCAACGCCTTACCCCGGACGGGTTTCTTGGCGCGGGAATCTTCGCGGCTCGGGTCGGAAGAGGCGGCAACGCTGTTGAGGTCAACGCCTTTTTTGAAACGGGCGGGTTCAATAATGTGCATATGCTTATCTCTCATTCGTGTACGTTACCGCAGAACAGTGCAACATGGCAACCGACAAGTTCGGTGTTGGAATGCGCTTTTCCGTTTGCTTCCTGGCTGGATGTATCGAGCGAACGATTGCCGGTATCCGGTATTGCTGTTACAATTTCAGACGACTACGACAACTACAAAACCCGAGCAAGAATAGAATGACCTTTCTCACTGACCTGCAATGTTCGTATTGCGACAAGCGTTACGACGCCGACTCCCTTCGGAACCTGTGCCCGTCCTGCGGTAAGCCTCTCTTTGCCCGTTACGATCTTGTCGGGGCAAAGTCACGGCTCGACCGCGATGAAATACGAAGCCGGCCAGAAGATCTATGGCGATACAGAGAGCTTCTGCCGATCCGTGATACTCGGAACATTCTGACCCTCGGCGAAGGGTTTATGCCGCTCGTTCATGCGACGCGGCTCGAATCCGAGCTGGGTTTCGACGGCCTCTACATAAAGGACGAGGGGCTCAATCCGACTGGCTCCTTCAAGGCCCGCGGGCTCTCCCTTGCTGTTTCGAAGGCGAAGGAGCTGGGAGTAAGAGCTCTTTCGATTCCGTCGGCAGGAAACGCTGCCGGTGCGATGAGCGCGTACGCAGCGTTGGGTGGAATGGAATCGCATGTGTTCATGCCGGCGGATGTGCCCCAGCCGTTCATCGCCGAGTGCGAAGCGCTTGGCGCGAGCGTCACGCTTGTCGAAGGAGTAATCACCGATTGTGCGCGAATCGCCGCGGAGCATAACACCGACGGCGATCGATTCGACGTCTCCACTCTGAAGGAGCCCTACCGGCTCGAAGGTAAGAAAACGATGGGATACGAAATCTGTGAACAACTCGGTTGGGAGGTCCCCGACGTGATCATCTATCCGACCGGGGGAGGCACAGGCCTCGTCGGCATGTGGAAAGCGTTCGATGAATTGCAAGCGCTCGGGTGGATCAATTCGAAGCGCCCACGCATGGTTACCGTACAGGCGCAGGGGTGCGCACCGATAGTTCGCGCGTTTCATGAAGGGACTGAGTTCGCCGAACCGTGGGAGGGCGCGGCCACGATTGCCGATGGGCTGCGGGTCCCGGCAGCGATCGGGGATTTTCTCATGCTGAACGCACTGCGCGCATCCTCGGGAACGGCGGTCACCGTACCAGATGATGCGATGCTCGAAGCCGCAAACACGCTGGGCCGAACGCAGGGAATCTTTGCGTGTCCGGAGGGTGGCGCATCACTGGCCGCTTTCGAAGAACTGCGAAGTTCGGGCTGGATCGAGAATGGCGAGCGCGTCGTTATCTTCAACACGGGTAGTGGCCACAAATACGCGCACTTGTGGAGCGGAAGCAGAGCGGCGGACTAAAGCAGCCCCTTCACATACCCGCCGTCGACCTGGAGGGTCACGCCGGTCACGTAGCTGCCTCCCTCGGATGCCAGAAACGCGATAACGTTCGCCAGTTCCTCCGGGCGGCCCAGACGGCCCATCGGAATGCGCTCCTCCCATCCGGCAAAGATTTCGTCGGCGCTCGTTTCGCCGCGCGCTGCAAGATCATCCGCGAGTTCACCGAGGCGTTCCGTTCGCGTGTAGCCCGGAGCCACATTATTGATGAGAATATTCTCGGGGGCGAGTTCGGTCGACACGGACTTCGTGTAGCCGACGAGCGCTGTTCGCATCGTGTTTGACATAAGCAGCGTGAGTTCCGGCTGCTTCACTGTCAGCGAGAGAATGTTGACCACGCGTCCCCATGACCTCTTTCGCATGTGCGGAACCGCCGCCTTGATCATCGCGATCGTGCTCATGAGAGTCAGATCGAACGCGCGTCGAACTTCCACCTCTCCGATTTCTTCGAACCCCCCCGGTGGCGGTCCGCCGGCATTGGTCACGAGAACGTCGAGGCCACCGAAATGACCCGCCACCGCGTCCACGAAGCCCGTTGCTTCGTCTGCGTTCGAAAGCTCTGCTACCAGCCCGAATACCTCGGTGCCCGTCTCGTTCTCAATGCGCCTGGCCGCAGCGTCGATATTTTTCTGGCTCCGCGAACAGATGCCGACCCGCGCGCCTTCCAGCGCAAAGCGCCTCGCGGCCGCAAAACCGAGGCCCTGGCTGGCCGCGGCCACCGCCGCAACTCTGTCTTTCAGCCCAAGTTCCATTTTTACTCCTTCCGTAGTGAACCGTGTCCTCAGCACGGACGGTGGACACCGACGGGTGTAATGTGCTACTATTATGGTTTCCCCGCTCCAACGACACGTTTCGGAGCCGGAGCACCTCAGGAGGCAACAGGCACATGTCAGGCATCAAAAGATTTTTCGCGAAATTCTCCATTTTCGGAGAATTGTGGGCGTTCATGCGCATCCGCAAAAAGTGGTGGCTCGCACCCATCTTGTTTTTCCTGGTGGCGCTTAGTATTCTGATCGTATTCACAGAAGGATCGGCCCTCGCGCCGTTTATCTACGCGCTGTTCTAGAGCCGAGTCCGCCTCAAAATTCGATCCCCTTTTGGGCATATATCCCGGCATTGAACGGATGCTTGATCTCGCGCATTTCCGTAACAAGGTCCGCCGCGTCGATCAGCACCTCCGGTGCCCCCCGGCCGGTCAGAATAATGTGCATCAACTTCGGTTTCTTTTTCACTGCATCGACGACCTCTGCCGGATCGAGGTAGCCGAGGTCCATGGCGACATTGATTTCGTCGAAAATCAGCAGGTCGTGCTTTTCCTTTTCGATGAGCTCCTTGCAGAAAGACCAGGCCTCTGCGGCGACTTCGGTGTCACGTTCCCGGTCTTTCGTATTCCACGTGAACCCTTCGCCCATTCGGCGGATCTCGAAGTTCGGCTTTAGCTTTTCCGCGATAACGTGCTCCCCGGCCTTCCAAGGGCCTTTGATGAATTGCACCATGAACACATTGAAGCCGCTGCCGACGGCCCGCAGGGCAGTGCCTAGAGCGGCCGTGGTCTTGCCCTTACCGTTGCCGGTGTTAACGATCACGAGGCCGATGCGCTCCTGTTTTCCCTTTTTCTTCTCCATGCCCCTCCACCGAGATAAACCCCATCTCGCCCGGTAAGGTGAGTACGTAGCCTACACCAGGCACGCTGTTGTGGCAAGGCGGGGAGCTTGCTCGCGGGGCAGGGCGCCTTGACAGAAGGCGCTTTCAACCCTAGTTTAGACGTGATGGATGCGATCTATTTCGATAACAACGCGACAACAAGAATCGCTCCCGAGGTTTTCGACGCCATGGTCCCGTACCTGACGGACGTCTACGGCAATCCGTCGAGCGTGCACCGAATCGGCGCGCGCGCGGGAGTGGCGCTGAAGGATGCCCGCGAGAAAGTGGCCGCGCACCTGAACTGCCGGGAGGCGGAGATCACGTTCACGAGCTGCGCGACGGAGAGCAACAATGCGGCGATCCGTGGCGTGCTGCAGGCGGCGCCGGGTAAACGGCACATCGTGACCACCGCTGTCGAGCACCCGTCTGTGCTCGAGCTGTGTAAACATCTCGAGGGCAACGGCTACGACGTGACATACGTCGGCGTCGACGGCGAGGGGCGTCTGAACCTCGATGCCCTTCGCGAGGCTTTGACCCAGGAAACCGCGCTGGTCTCGATCATGTGGTCGAACAATGAAACGGGCGTGATCTTTCCAATGGATGACATTGTCGACATTGTGAAAAACTGCGGCGTGCCACTGCACGTGGACGCGGTCCAGATGGTCGCGAAGATTCCCATCGATCTGTCGAAAACTGCGATCGATCTGTTGTCGCTTTCCGGACACAAGTTTCACGCACCGAAAGGCGTGGGTGCGCTGTTCGTACGGCGCGGTACCCGGATGCGGCCGTTCATCATCGGAGGCGGCCAGGAGAAAAACCGCCGGAGCGGCACCGAAAACGTCGCGGGTATCGTCGGGATGGGCCGTGCTGTGGAACTGGGAGTCAGGTATCTCGGATCTGGCGTCGAAACAACGCGACGGTTGAGGGACCGCCTCGAGGCCGGTATCCTCTCGGCCATACCGAATACGAACGTGAACGGTGCCCTTTCCGAACGACTGCCGAATACGACGCTCATCAACTTCGACGGCATCGAGGGAGAAGCGATTCTCCTTCTCATGGACGAGGAGGGAATGTGCGCCTCATCGGGGTCTGCGTGCACGACCGGAGCACTCGAGCCTTCGCATGTTCTGAAAGCAATGGGCGTGCCCTCGAACCTCGCACACGGTTCGATCCGTTTCAGCCTGAGCCGATACACAACCGAAGACGAAATCAACACGGTTCTCGAGAAGCTCCCCCCGATCGTCGAGCGCCTCGCATCGTTCACGAACCACAAGCGCGCGGGCGAGCGATAGAAATTACTTCGCGACGACGGGCACGGCTCGGCTCTCCCGTCTCTTCTCGTTGAACACACCCGCAACGCCCAGGATCACGAGGACGGATCCGGTTGCCGTCCACATGGTGAACGGCTCTCGCAAAATCAACCAGCCAAGGAATACCGCGACAACGGGGTTCACGAACGCATACGTCATAACGACGGGAGTCGGCAGTAAGGTGAGCGCTTTGATGAACGACGTGAATGCAAAGACCGAGCCGAAAATGACCAGGTACGCCCACGCCACCCACGCCTCGGGTATCGGGGTCGGCATCGGCTCTCCCACAAGGACAGCAACCAGCAACAGAGCGATTCCGCCAAACAGTTGCTGCCACGCCGAGGTTGCCTCTGACCCGATTTTCGCAGGACGGCGCCGCTGAAGAATCGATCCCATCCCCCAGAATATCGGTGCGGCAAGAAGGGCAATCATCGCAATGATGTCTTCCATCGTTCCCTCCATGAGTACCGGACCGTTCAGCACCGCAACCCCGGAGAGTCCAATGAGCAACGCACCGATGAATCGCGGCGTCGGACGCTTACGATCGATAGTCGCCTCCATGATAGCGACCCAGATCGGAAGCGCTCCTACGAGCAGTGCAGCGTATCCAGAATCCGCGCGCTTTTCCGCGAACGCAACGAGCCCGTTGCCCCCAACCCAGAGAAGGACTGCCACTATGAAGAGAACCCCAGCCTCGCGTTTCGTGATGCGGGTCTTACTGCGCGCGACGCGGGCCCATGCGAACAGGATCACACACGCGACGAACACACGCAAAGCGGCCATGATGAAGGGAGGAAAGCCGGCACCTTCGCGCACTGCAACGCGAATCGCAAGGTACGTACTTCCCCAAACGATATACACCACGCCGAGGTGGAGTAGACCACGAACGTTCATTGATCCAGATTCTTTTGGACGTTTTGAAGGATGGTCGCGACGGAGCGGTGAAGCGGATCATGACCATTGATGTGCGTGTCTGCGTATTGTCGCGTAGGCAACACCCATTTGTCAAACATTGGTTTGACCATTTTTTCGTAGCGCTCCTGGACCTCCTCCGCGCTGCGCCCTCGCCGGGTGCGGTCCCGGCGCGTGCGCCGCTCCAAGCATACGGAATCTGAGGCATCGATAAACACGCTTGTGTGAAGCAGGCGCCGGAGCTCGGGCCAGTGAAGCGTAAAGAGCCCCTCGATCACGACAAAATCCATTGCCTCGATGATCTCGGGTTTCTCGTGGCGCGAATGGGTTTCATGATCGTAGCGGGGTTTCTCGATTATACCGCCGTCAGCGAGCGCATGCATATTCGCGAACAATAGATCCTCGTCAAGGGCTGCCGGTTCGTCGAGATTGTACTGGTGGATTTTCTCAGGCGGGAGTGAGGACAGATCGTAGTAGTACGAGTCCAGTCCGATAATTACCGCGCCGCCGAGAGCCGAGCTTTCAGCGAGATGTGCGGCGACTGATGTCTTGCCCGAACAGGACGCACCGGCAATTCCGATAAGGTATGGTCTCTTCAATGCCCTCGCGATGCTACTCTCTGGCGACGATAGAGCGAAGTTCGTAACAGATCACCCTCATCGGTTCACCATCGTCTTCCGCTTCCTCGTCGGAACCTCCAAACATCGCTCTCTGTGCCGAGCGAAATCCGGTGACCACGTAAAGACGATCCCTGACGACATGGAAACCGTCTTCGGTGTAGTCACCTTCACCCTCAATCGTTACTTCCTCGATGAATCTGCCTTCAGGGTCGAACACGTCGAACCGGGCGATTACGCCATCGTCGACCGAGTAGGCTCCGCGGCTGTTCAACACCCATAGTGTCCCGTCTTCCCGCGCGATGAGGTCCTGAATATCGCGGTCGGTGTCACTTGCAATGGTTTCAGGCCGCCGTGCACCACCGCGCCCACGAAACATGACGCGCGGCTTGTTGCGCTCTTTTTCTTCTTCAGTTCGAACACGATGCTCGTACTCCCGTTCGATGACCCGGTCGTGAGTGCCATCTGCGTTCCATACCTCGATCGTGTACGCATCGAAGTCGCTGCTTACGTACACTTTGCCATCCTTGCTCGTCGTCCACATCATCCGGTTTCGGCCAAACGTTTTCTCGTCAATTGCCATGTTAGCGAAGTCGCGTTCCTGATCGTACGACGCATAGGTTGCGAGTTTCTCACCCGACGGGTCGACCACAATCAGCTCGGAGGTCATGGTAAACCCGGCTTTCTGGCGGGAAAACTGGTTTACGGAGAGCACAATATTCTTACCCGCGCTCTTCCCGCTGAAGAACATCTGCATGCCGTCGTTCGCCGGTTCCGGGACCGGATGGTTTCCCATGGGATCCCCCTCCGGGCTGAGCAGGACGATCTTTCCCGGCATTGTCTGCATGACGGCCACATCGCCGCTGGCCGTCAGGAACAGATCTGACGGACGCCGGAACTCGCCCGGCCCCTCGCCTTCGCGGCCGATCGATCGAATGTATTCACCGTGCGGCGAGAAAACGAAAACCTCAGAGAGTTGCGAGTCGAGAAGATAGATGTTGCCATAATCATCCGTTGTAATCTGGGAGAGCACACCGAAGAGATAATCTGCATCTTCGTCGCCGCCTGCTTCCCACAACTGCCTGGGTGAAACCGTCTGTGGTTTTTCACTGGGCCGAGCCGGATTCATCATGTGGGGCGTGTCGTTCTTCTTGACCATCTGCCCCTGCCAGTCCGCGGCGGAGGTGGCGGTCGCGAGCGACACCATTACGAGACCGGCCAGGAGGAGCCTAAGCCGTCCTGCGATTGAAATTTGATGCGTCGCAACTATCGATTGCATGGGTTATCTTCGAGAGGCTGATTCAGGTCGTCGGGTGGTTGTCCTCATTAAACAAACCAATTGAAAGAAGGTTTCATCCTTTCCATTGGCTCTCAGAGGCCTGATTTCGGGTTTCCTGAGCCTCAACGGTGTTTGACGAGTTGTGCTATACTACCCGCATTCGGACCGTTTTACATACACAAAAAAGGAGCAGAATTGAAAACGCTCAAGGTGGGCCACAGCCCCGACGCCGACGACGCATTCATGTTCTATGCTTTTGCAAAGGAATACGTCACCATCGACGGCTACAAAGTCGAACACGTAATGGAGGACATCGAGTCGTTGAATCATCGCGCCATGGACGGGGATCTCGACGTCACGGCAATCTCGGCAGCTGTCTACCCGAAGGTCGCGGACAAGTATCGCATCATGTCGTGCGGCGCGTCGGTGGGGAGGAACTATGGACCACTGCTGCTCGCGAAAGAGCCGGTGAAACTCGAAGCCCTCGAGAACAAACGGATCGGCATTCCGGGAATTCACACGACGGCGTATCTTCTTTTCCAGCTCTACATGAACGTCCCGTTTGTGCCGGTTATACTCCCCTTCGACAAAGTGATGCCTGCCATCGAGCAGGGCGAAGTCAACGCCGGTGTGATCATTCACGAGGGACAGCTTACGTGGAAAGACGCGGGGCTCTACAACATCCTCGATCTCGGAAAGGCGTGGATGAACGAAACAAAACTACCCATCCCGCTCGGCCTGGACTGCATCAATCGGAAGTACGACGCGGATATGCAGCGCTCCATCACGATGGCGATGGAAATGAGCATCGCCTATGCACGCGACCACGAGGATGAGGCAATCGACTATGCGCTCGAGTTCGGGCGGGGCATCGACCGTGAGACGTGCCGCGAGTTCTGTCGCATGTACGTCAGCGAAGATACAGTGAACATGGGGGACGAGGGGAAACGCGCGCTGGAGGTGCTCTACCAGCGGGCTGCTGCCCGGGGCATCATCGAGAAAGCACCTGCGCTCGATATTATCGGGTTGTAAGAAAAGATACGTAATCGATCAGGATGTCGCCGCAGAGCGACGCTCGGGAGCCGATCCTTCGGGGCCTTCGAAGTACTGCACGATCTCGTAGAGCGTCGTCCGCTGTGCGGGCGTGTAGCCGGCGTCGCGGATCAACCCCTTGATTTCGTCGATCGTCAGACGATTGTAGTGTCCTGCTTTCCGCATCAATTCCTCATCGAAAATCGTCCCGCCGAAATCGTCGCCACCGAATCGAAGTGCGACGACTCCGGTCTTCTTTCCTTCGGAAAACCACGACGCCTGGATGTGTTGAAAGTTGTCCAGGTAAATGCGCGCGAGCGCAATGATGCGCAAGTATCGGTTTGGGCCCGCTTCGGTTTTAACTTTTTTTGCCAGCGCGTTGTTCTCGCGCTTGTAGCTCCACGGAATGAAAGCGGTGAACCCGTCCGTCTCATCTTGAAGCGCGCGCGTCTCTTCGAGGTGGTCGATAATGTCCTCGTCGGTCTCGAGGTGGCCGTACATCATCGTCGCGGTGCTTCGCATCCCAACCTTGTGGGCCTCCCGGTGCACGTCATACCAGTCGGCCGACTTCGCCTTCGGAAAGAGCTTCGTGAGCTTCGGCTTCACCGTGTCGGAAAGAACCTCAGAGCCCCCGCCGGGAATCGTCCGCAGGCCCGCGTGGTAGAGCTGTTGCAGCACCTCTGACAAAGAGAGCCCCGACACCTGCTCCATCTTCTTGATCTCCGGCGCCGAATAGAAATGCGGGTGAATTTCAGGGAAGTGCCTGCGCGTTTCGCGTATGAGATCCAGGTAGTAGTTGAACGGTATCTCATCGTTCAGGCCACCCTGCAGAAGCACCGTGGTGACACCCATGTCGGCAGCCTTGCCGAAGAGCGTCATCATGTGTTCGATCGAGTGCGTGTAGGCATCGCCCGCGTTCTTTGTCCGGTAGAACGCGCAGAACGTGCAGAACGCGTCACATACATTGGTGTAATTCAGATTCGTATCAACGACGAATGTCACGACGGGATCCGGATTCTTACGGTTGCGTACTGTCTGCGCGAGCGGCGCCATGTCGAGCAGCGGGGCCTTCTCAAGGAGGAACAGACCTTCATCGCGCGTCAGGCGCTCGTTGTTTACAACTTTTTCGCGAATCCTATCCAGCATTCCGTGTCCCCTTCGAGGCTTCTTCCGCCTTCGCGAGCTCGTCCATGTACCCCCGGAAAAGACTGATCGCTTTGAGCTCTTCCTCCCCCAGGCGGTAGTTGAACCCTCCGAGGTACTCGCGAACTTCCGCCGTTGTCATTCCGAGGTCGTCTCGCTGCCGCGCAATCTCGTCGAGGCGTCCGAGTCCGATGTCCAGCGAGCGGTTCAGCATACTGACGAGAAAATCGACTGTTCCTGCGTCGATCTCACGGCGCACGACCCAGCGAGCAAACACGAACGGAAGCCCCGTCCACTCGTTCCACAACTCGGCAAGATCGTACATGTACGGGTACGAAGGAAGACCTCGGCGATTCCGCAGCGCCTGATCGCCTATCAGAATGAGAGCGTCGTTTGGGTCCTGCGTCGACACATACTGTGCCGGCGTGACATTGTAACGTCTGGCAAACAGGACGCGCAGCAGGCGCACGGACGTCGACGACTCGCCGGTCAGTGCGACCGTCGCTCCATCGAGTTCTTCGATCGGACGTTTTGAAAAAACGATAATGCTTCTCGCCTTGTCTTTTACAGCAATACCAAAATCGCCAAGCGGTACGAACAGGTTCTCGAGTTCGAAACACGTTACGATCGGCACCGGCGCAAGGTCGATTTCCCCCTGGCGAGCCGCGTACGATAGCGCGCTCGGAACATAGGTACGTACCTCGAGCAAATCGAGTGGCGAATCCTGGTAGAACACTTCGGAGTTCAGAAACGGTATGCGTCCAAGCTTGATAGCCATTGTTTTCCTTGAAAGGACGGTGTTGTCGGCTCGACTAATTGTAGACGTGTACCTCGTTGTATAGCGCGTCACGCTCGACCGGAACCCGGCCGGCATCTCTTATGAGGCGGACGATCCGTTCCCTGGCGACGCCGATCGGGCTGGCAGCTTTTGCCGCATGTGCGATTTTCTCCTCGCCGATCGTTCCGTCGATGTCGTCGGCGCCGAAATTCAAGCTGATCGCCGCCGTCTCCTCCATGATCATGATCCAGTACGCCTTGATATGTGGAAAATTGTCGAGCATGAGCCGGGATACCGCGATCATGCGCAGATCCTCGATGGCAGAGGCGTGGCGCGGTACGAGCAGCGTATCTCCCACCTGGTACTCGAGCGGAATAAAGGTGAGGAATCCACCTGTCTCGTCCTGTAGCTCGCGCAGGTATATCATGTGTTGAATCCGCTCTTCGAGCGTCTCGATATGCCCGTATAGAAGCGTCGCGTTGGAATGAATCCCCATGTTGTGCGCCTTGCGGTGAATCTCGAGCCAGCGTTCGTGACCGGCCTTGCCCGGAAAGAGTTCGTTACGAACGCGTTTCGAAAACACCTCGGCGCCTCCGCCGGGCATACTGACCATTCCCGCCGTGCGCAGGCGCTCGAAAATTTCCTCATCGGAGAGCTTCCAGCGTTTGTGAAAGTAATCGATCTCTGCGGCGGTAAACGCCTTGATCTGTGTGTTGGGATACGCCTCGTGAATCAGTCGAACGATCTCTACGTACCGTTCGAAGGGCCAAGTCGGGTGATGCCCGCCGACAATATGGACCTCACGAATCTCATCGTTGATGAGATCGAGGATTTCCTCGTTCGTCATCTCGTACGCATCTTCGTCGCCAAGTTTTTTCGCGTAGTCACAGAAACTGCACGAGAGCACGCACACATTCGTCGGATTGATGTGACGGTTGATGACGAAGAAAACCTTGTCGCCAACTTTCTCGTGCTTCACGTGGTCGGCCATGCGGCCAAGCGCAGCAATATCGTTCGTTTTCAGAAGTCCGACGCCGTCTTCGTAACTCAGCCGCTCGCCCGCCTGGACTCTTTCCCAGACCGGAATGAGCGCCTCATCCATGAAGGCTACCCCGTCGGCGACCAGTAGCGATTCCATTGCCTGTTGACCCTTTCCTTGATGGCCTCGTCCATTTCCAGGCCCTCAGGATACCCCTTCTTCCATGTTGCATCAATGCCCATGACACCCTCGTAATGGGGCTTTATACCGCGTATGGAGGTACTCGTAAACCGAAGGTCACGGGCGGGATCAAAACGCGTGAAGATGCCCCAGATGAGGCTCACGTCGTCGTCGATGTCCACGTCGGGGCTGACGGCAGCAATTATCTTGAGGCCTGCGAGTGCCTCGGACGCTACGAGCCGCTCCAGCGCGGCGTCGGCATCTCCGTCGATCTGAACGGCGAGGAGCGTATCTTCGAGAAGCCGCCACCTACGGATGCCCGGAGCGATTTCGCTCGGGTCCGCGCGAAGCGGCTTTCCGACATGCGGAGTGCCGTCGGTCCCCGTAGCATCAAGAACCATCTTGCTCCCGAGGTGCATTTTGAAGCTCGTGAAGTCGAGCGTGTCGAGTGGCGCCCGCGATACGAGAAGAAAATCCTCCCTCGGATCGAACTGCCGCTGAAGCGCGCGCAACACGTCGCGGAAACTTCGAACGTTAACAGTCGGTTCGACAAGCACGAGAACTTTCGCCAGTGCGAGCTGTCCTTCGCCGAGGAGCCCGAGTGCCGTCTTGATCGGCTCCTTCGTGTAGCGTCCCTCGACCGCCACCACGAGCAGGTTGTGAAAGCCCGCCTCATAGTACGCCCACAGGTCGCGCACCTCGGGACGGATGAGTTTGATGAACGGCTTGAGAATCATCTGCGAGGCATCACCCATGTAGCGGTCTTCCTGCGGCGGTTTGCCGACCACAGCCGCTGGGTAAATCGCATTTTTTTTCCGCGTGATTTTCCTGATATGAAAAACGGGGAACGGCGCAGCGTCTGAGTAGTGCCCGAAGTGGTCACCGAACGGGCCTTCGATGTGCCGCTCTTTCGGAGGCACTTCGCCTTCGAGAATGAACTCCGCATCGGCTGGTACGTTGATGTCGACGGTTTTTGCGCGCGTCAGGCGCGTTCGCGATTTTCTCAGGATCCCGCTGAACATGACCTCTTCAAGGTGCTCGGGTAACGGGAAAATGCCTGTCAGCATCAACGCCGGATCGGCACCAAGCACACACGCGAGCTCGAGCGGCTGATCGCGCTTTTCGGCACGGTAGTAATGAAAGCCGCCACCCTTCTGGATCTGCATGTGCATTCCGGTTTGACTCTTGTTGTATACGTGCATGCGGTAGATGCCGAGATTTGTCATTCGGGTTTCCGGGTCTCGCGTCATGACGAGCGGAAACGTGATAAAGCGACCGCCGTCGTGCGGCCACGATTTGATGATGGGCAGTTTCGTGAGGTCGGGCTCTTCGATCACTTCCTGACAGGCGCCGCTGCCAACGATCTTCGGACGCGAGGCCAACAGGCGCCCCCAGTGCGGACGCGATTTCCAGAGTGAGGCCGGCGACGGAGGGCTCACCGCTTCAACCAGGTCCGCTAGCTTTTCACCGAGTTCTTCGGGATGCATGCCGAGCACCATCTCGATATGTTTGTAGCTGCCAAAGAAGTTGATCGCCAACGGAAAGTCAGCCCCCTTGACGTTTTCAAAGAGGAGCGCCGGGCCTTCTTCACGGACGACCCGCGTCGCGATTTCTGTCACTTCGAGCTCGGGATCAAACTCGACGACTACGCGTTGGAGCATCTTGTGCCGCTCGAGATGGAGAAGGTAACTCTGTAAATCTTTGAATGGCATGGACAGGTGGATGGGCGCCTTTATTCTTCCATCAGGAACTTCGAGACGCCTTCTCCCTTCCAGCGTTCGAAGATTGAACTATCGATGCCGAGATGGTCGAGGATACGACTGACGATCATGTCGACAAGGTCCGCGATACGGGTCGGTCGATGATAGAAACCCGGCATGGCCGGCATAACGGTCCCGCCCGCCTGTGTGATGGCGAGCATGTTCTTCAGATGAATTTCGCTGAGCGGTGTTTCACGTGGCACGAGGATCAGTTTGCGGCGTTCCTTGAGTGCAACGTCCGCGACGCGCGAGATCAGATCGGAAGAAATACCGTTCGCAATCCGGCCGAGCGTGCCCATCGAGCACGGAACGATCACCGTCCCGGCCGAGGGAAACGAGCCACTGGAGATCGGCGCCGCCACGTTCTTGTGATCGAAAAGCTCCAACCCGACTTCCGTCTTGCCGATCCGCAGAACGTCCCGCAGCTGGCTCTGTTTGTCCATGAGGGTTCCCGTCAGTCGAACGTCGCACTCGAGCTCGAGAATTTTTTCTCCCGCCGGAGACACAATGACTTTTACCTGTTCGTCGGAACGAAGCAGCATTTCGATCAGACGTAGAGCATAGGCCGCCCCACTTCCACCGGAGATTCCAACAGTAAATGCGGACATGTTTCTCCTATCGACCCCGTATCACCGTATCGGCCGCCACGAGAACGAGCAGCAGAAAGCTGATCACGCCGTTGGTTGTAAAAAACGCCATGTTGATTTTCGAAAGATCGCAAACCGTAACGAGTCGGTGCTCATATGCAAGCAGGACGCCCGTCAATCCCACACCGACAAAGTAGAGAAGGCCCGCATTCAGAAGAAATCCCGACAGAAGAAGCGCAGACAAGAATGCGACATGAAAAATGCGTGCAACCCATAACGCGTGTGCCACACCCAGGTCGGCCGGCATCGAATGGAGTCTCTGTTTGCGATCGACTTCGACATCCTGACACGCATAGATGATGTCGAACCCCGCCACCCAGAAGCCCGCGCCGATCCCAAGCGTTAACGACTCCAATGGATGTTCATTCGCCACACCGATCCACACGCCCGCTGGAATCATCACGTACACAAG
>JAPUJU010000167.1 GCA_027296025.1 bacterium | reverse complement strand
TGTACTGAAGGACTTTCGACTTGCCCTGCTTGCCGATATTATCAAAGAGCAGCATGTCAGAATTCGGCAGCATTCGCGGGTCGTGCTGGCGCTTCCAGTATTTGTTCCGCTGCCCGGACACTACCCACAAGACCTTTTCCTCTCTCGGATCGATGACAATAACGGCATCGAGTTTTAGCAGCGAGATCATGAGGTTTCCCTTCCGGAGCACGGAAAAGACACCGGTCGCCCGGCTGTCCAGGACGAGAATCGAATTGGCGTGAAAAATATCGCCCCGCTTTCTCAGGCCGTCTAACATTGTCTTGTACTTCGAGTTTTCGAAACATTCCAAAATTGAGATCTCTCGCTGCACGCTTCCATCACGGTTGAGAATCGTGATCCAGTCGACGAGTACCGGGCGCTCCGGATTGATCCTCGGGAGCACGCCGGCGCGGCGCGTCAGCACGTAGATATCACCGGAAGGAAGCACGTAGGCCTGGTGATGGCATCCACCCTTGAACGACCACAAGAGCTTGGAGTCCATGTCGAGCTTCAGCAGGCCGATACCTTCGAAAATCGCGAGGATGTTTCCATTGGCATACCAGTGGACGCGACGCCAGAACGTGGAGTGAATCGTGGCCGGCACGTCCGGCCACACGTCTTCGACGCGATACTGCCACGTGTGCAGCAGCTTTCCATCCATATCGATCGCATATGCTGCGGGTGCGTTTCCTGAGTTGTACAGATTGACGCCCTGGTACGCTTTGTCCGGATCGTGAATCGTCACATCGACGACGTCCGGCGCCTCGCGTGATCCCTGCAGATATGGAAGCGACATCATCTCGTTGATCTTGTCCGCCTCCTCCTGCGTCATCGGCTCCGGCTTTTCTCCTGTACCGGCAACGCGCCAGCGTCCCTGAACGGCGGTCGGATCGTCCTGCACATCACCAAGAATTGTCAGCAGCTCGAGCTCGAGAACTTGCCCGCTACCACCGGAACATCCGCCCATCATCAGAAGGACGACCAGGCAAACTAAGTTCGGGACTTGTTGTAAGGATCGGTTGAAGGTCATTGTCGGATCTTATTTCCTATCTGCATACTGAAACACCACAATTATACGTCATAGACGCGCTTCTTTCACCGAAAAGATTGGGGGCGGAGCAGCCGTGGCTCTCCAGTGTTGCGATCGGAAACATGAAATCGAGGCGGGCAAGGTGCGGCTCCCCAGTGTCGCAATCGGTCGAAACATGACATCGAGGCCTATGGCCCGACGCACTGGCCGATCCTCTAAATCCATGCGCAGCCTTGAAATCGTACGCCCCGGGTCTCCATATCAGAGCGTCGGAAAATCTGGAAGGCGATTACTATTCGTGTTACTTTAGGCTTCTCGTGCCGCCGATTTACTGCGGCATGTCGAGTATTTGCAGCAAGGTTTAAAAGCCGGGCACGTTCGACCGGCTTTTCGATACACTGAATGGTGAGGCATCCGGGAAAGAGTGAGATGACGCGGGCTTTGATTTTGCTTTTCGTCGCGGTCGCGATTCTGTCCCCGGAACGCTCGATCGCACAGGACGACTACTGGCAGCAGTTCGTCTACTACACGATTCGCACGAGTCTCGATACCGGGAATCACATGCTCACCGGTACCGAAACGATCTCCTATACAAACAACTCGCCTGATACGCTGACCCAGTTCTATCTTCACCTCTATCCCAACGCGTACCGCTCTAAGAACACGGCGTTCATGCGCGATTACCGGCGGCGGTTCAATATCAATCTCGTCGACCTGCCGGGCAAGTATCGGGGCTACCTCGACATTTCGAACGTGAAAATCGACGGGCAGGTCGTAAACGCGCGAAGCCACGACACGATCACGCAGATGGACCTCCCCCGTCCGCTGCTGCCCGGTGGGACGATGGAGATATCTCTGGAGTTCGAGTCGAAAATTCGCAGGCATCTCGGACGTTCCGGCTACGACGGTGACCACTACGACATGGCACAGTGGTACCCGAAAGTCGTGGTCTACGATGAAAAAGGGTGGCACCCGGACCTGTTCATGACAGGCGAGTTTTACGGCGAGTTCGGCGTATTCGACGTTTACATCGACGTCCCCGAGCACTACGTCGTGGTGGCAACGGGCGTACTCCAATCCGGGGACGCCGGCTGGGACCTGAACTCCGTCGACGGCTCGAGGAAGAGCAGCGCTCAACGCGGGAAGCCTCACAAGACCGTCCATTTCCATGCAGAAAACGTGCACGACTTTGCGTGGTGCGCGGATCCCAAGTTCGTGATGCAGTCCACGACGGTGCGAGACATCGAGGTGCGCAGTTTTTACCGCCGTGGCAACGACGCGTGGAAAGATTCGACACTCGCACATGCCGTGCGCTCGCTCGTATGGCTGGAAGACAAGGTTGGGCCCTACCCGTATCCACAGGTCAGTGTCGTTGAGGGGCTTCTTTCCGGCGGCTTGGAGTCCCCGATGCTCGTCATGGACGGACGTGTCGACGAGGCCCTGGTGGTTCACGAGATCGGTCACATCTACTTCTACGGAATTCTGGCGAACGACGAACGCAATGAAGCCTGGCTCGACGTGGGGTTCACGACGTTTCAGACGAAATGGTACGAGATGAGCAAACACGGGGAAGACGGTATTCCGGGTGGGCTCAACTGGTATCAGAAGTTCACGCCGCACTATTCGGAGCTTGGCAAGTTGCGGCGCCGCGTGTTCTGGCTCCAGCGCCGGGGCTACGGCGAACGAATCGCGACGCGGTCAGAGCTTTTCGAGAACGACTATTATACGCACGTGTATCGCAAAGCGGCGCTTATGTTCTTCGCCCTGAAGTACACGGTCGGGGAAGATACGTTTGAACGAATTCTTCGGGAGTACTACACGCAGTGGCAGCTCAAACATGTGAACGAGGAGCGGTTCCAGGCGGTCTGCGAGGAAGTCAGTGGAATGGACCTGGACCTGTTCTTCGAGCAATGGCTTCACACGACGAAGATCTCGGACTACGAGCTCGCGGCCGTCGATACGCGGCCCAGCGAGCGGGGCGACGGATACATAACTGAGGTTAGGATCGAACGGACCGGTGAAATGATCATGCCGGTTCAGCTCGAGTTCGAGTTTGAGGATGGAACCCGGCAGACAGCGCGGGTCGAGGGCAGGTTGCGAACCATTCGCGAGACATTCGAATTTCCCGAGCGGCCAAAGAAGGTCGCGCTCAACTCGAACAATGAGATCATGGATATAAAGCTCGAAGACAACTTCATTCCGCGCCGCAAGAGAGTCCATATCAACTGGCCAAACAACAATTACTACCCCGAGGACGCATACCGGATCGGCTGGCACCCGACCCTCTGGTACAACGACGTAGACGGCGCCAAAACGGGAATCCATGTCAAGGGAAGCTACGCGGGCTGGATGGCGCGAACGTCTTTTGCGCTCTACTACGGATGGGATAGCAGGAGGCTGGACTTTTCGGCTTCGTACGTTAAGCACAAGAAGATCCTGGGTAATAACGGTTTCTGGAAAGTCGGCGGCTACAAAATGGAGGGCCGAAACGATGTGACGCTGGAGATGGCGTACCGGATTCGCCGGCACTTGCTCGTGCCGCCGAGCCATGACGTCAGGTTCGGTCTCAACTGGCACGAGCTGACCAACATGGCGTATATCGAAAACCCGGAAACGTATCAGCGTGGCACCGAGTTCATGCCGTTCATCTGGTACCGCGCAAATCCGCAGCTCGATTTCATGGCAACGGATCTTCGGACCGGTTTCCGTTTTGGCAGTCCGTGGTTCGGCGGGAAGTTTCAGTATGCGACGTTCTGGACCGACTTCAGCGGCGAGACCCGGCAGGACATTATCCCACTACAGGTGGGACTGCGAATGTTCCTCGGCTGGGGCGACCCCGACGCGCCACGCCAGCGTAAGTACTACATCGGCAACGGCGGTTCCCTCGCGCAGGACCTGCGTTTCTGGTTGAGAAGCCCCGGCGCTATCTGGAACGGCGCGAAATATCACGAGCCCGGACACGGGAACCTTCGCGGTTACAACACCGGATCATTCGGTGTGAACCGGCTTATCACATTCAACGCGAAGCTCGGTCGGCGCTTTCCGTTCATCATGAACGATCCCAAGAAGCTGCTCGGCTCGGTGAATTTGCAGATATTTGCCGACGTCGGCTGGATCTTCGACAACTCGAATCCCATTCCCGGCAGCCAGCGCATCCAGAATCTCGTCGACAACGGGATACTCGATGCGACGCTTGCGGACGCCGGGTTCGGATTCACCTGGCACAAAATGGTTCCGTTCTGGGATTTCTACTCGCGCTTCGAGTTTCCGATCTACGTAAGCCAGCCAGCGGTCAATGGTGAGACGGTAAAAACGCAGTACCGTTTCATATGGAGCCTTACAGGCGTATGGGGCAGCAAAGGCCTGCCCAAGCGATAGGGTTTGGCGCTGGCGGCGGCCCTTAGCCCACCGCTTCCTTGAGCGCGGTAATGACCTCGTCAACCATCTCATTGGTCAACTCCGCAAACATCGGAAGGGATAGAATTTCTCTGGTGGCCTTCTCGGCATTCGGAAACGCACCTTCCGAGTATCCGAGATATTCGTATGCTTTCTGCAGGTGGAGCGGTACCGGGTAATGGACACCTGTCGCGATGCTTCTTGACCCGAGCGCCTCCATCGCGCGGTCACGGTCGGTGAGACGCACAACGTAGAGGTGATAGACCGACTTACAGTGCGGGTTCTCCTGAACCGGACGGATGCTCTCATCGGTGAACGCCTCCGCATATCGGACCGCGTGGCTCCGTCTTTTTTCCGTCCACCGATCGAGGTGGCGAAGCTTCACATCGAGAATCGCGGCCTGAAGCGTATCCAACCTGTAGTTGTAGCCCTCTTCGATATGCGAGTACTTGTCGTAGCGGCCGTGGTTCGCCAGCAGGCGCATCCGGTCGGCGAGCTCGGAGTCGTCTGTCATAACCATTCCCGCGTCACCATAGGCACCAAGGTTCTTGCCCGGATAAAAACTGTACGTCGTGATATCGCCCAGGGTTTCCCTTCGGCTGCCCTTGTACTCGGCGCCGTGGGATTGCGCAGCGTCAGCAATGATTTTTAATCCATGGCGCGAGGCGATGTCGCGAATTGGGTCCATCAGCGCTGGCTGCCCGTACAGATGCACCGGGATAATCGCCCGGGTCCGGGGGGTAATCGCCGCTTCGATGCGCTCGGGATCGATGTTCTGAGTGTCATCGATCACGTCGACAAAAACTGTTTTCGCGCCCGAGTGCGTGATTCCCTCGGTTGTCGCGATGAACGTGTTGCAGGCCGTAATGACCTCGTCGCCCTTTCCTATACCCAGCGCGCAAAGCGCGAGGTGAATCGCAGAAGTCCCGCTGCTGCACCCGACTCCGTACCTTGCCTCCGTATAATCCGCAAAATTCTTCTCAAACGTTGCGAGCCTCTCTCCGCCGATGAACTGAGTACTCTCGACAACGGCGTTGATGGTTTCGTCGATTTCGCCCTTGATGGTCGCGTACTGGGCTTTCAAATCTACGAACGGTATTCTCATCTTGTCCGGCTCTTCCTTCTCGTTGAACGGCGCGCTCGCCGCTCGACAACGCACACGTGTTCCAGGGACACGAGGTTTCGGATGAGATTGGGGGCCCGGTAGCCGGCTCCAATCACGGAGACATTTACCATGTGGTTCTGTACCTCAGTGGAGAAAACGGAACAAATACGGATCCCCCCGGGGTAGGGGGACTCAAACTCTCTAGCACTCATGCCGAATTTTCCGGGTAGGATAATGAAAGAGGCTACCCTGACAGTTGATAATGATACCATACATAACCCGAAGCGGCAATACGCCTTACGAGAGGGGTCGTAGACGGTTTCATTTGACACATCTCTGTATCTCCATCCATAATAGGGTTTTGTGGGCACAAGGGCAGCCCCGACTTAGAAAGTACATCGTCGCATGACGCAAGAGCGCCGAATCATACTCGCCTTGTTCGCCCTCGCCCTTGGCCTGCGGATAGCGTACACCGCAACCGTCGGCTCCAGTCCAAACGTAAACCCGAATCCAATCACCCACGAGCTCGTGCTGGCCAGGAACATTGCCTCGAGCACGAGCTGGATTCGCACGGCGTACTCACCGCAGGCACCCGGCTATCACGTCGTCCTTGCTCTGCTTGATTTGATAGCGCTCCGGCAGATCTGGCTGCTCACGTTTCTGCACGCGTCGTTGGGCGCGCTGGCGGTCGTCTTTTTGTACCTGATCGCGCGCCGTCTTGTCGGAGACAAGATCGGTCTCGTTGCTGGTGTGTGGATGGCAACTTCTGTCCACCAGCTACACTTCTCGGTGGTGTTCCACAGGGACATTCTTTCCGTTCTCTTGCTCGTGATCCTGCTCTTCCTGCTGTCACGCCCCTTCCGCAGCATGAGGTTCAGCACCTTTTCGGGCGTAACCTGCGCGGCACTGATTCACGTCGACCCGCAGTTTATTCTTCTCCTTCCAGTTTTCCTCGTTACGATCATGTTCAAATCGCGGAGTCGCTTGCTCAACGTTCAGTATCTCTTCTTGTTCATCGCGACGCTCATAGTCATTACAGTTCCGTGGGCCATTCGCAACAACATCGTCTACGGAGCACCCATGCCGGTGGCCCTCGAGGCACAGCGGTATCTGCGTCCCGTCCGGGGATCCGGCGGAGGCACTTCCGGTGACGCCAATCCTCTCGTCCGCGAGACGCGAACCGAGCGCCGGATCAGGAACTCGGTGGAGGTCTGGCGCTTCGCGCGGCTCCGTGGGTCAAGCATTCAGGATCCGTCCGACACTGTGTCGGGCGTTCGCATGGAACCGCCGTGGTCGGCTCGTCATAACGTAGCGACGATCGTTTCCTACGGCCTTCTCATGCCCTTCCTTTTGCTCGGGATCGTGTTCGCGATACTGACCCGTAACCGGACGGCGCTGATCCTGAGCGCGACGCTGGCATTCTATTTTCTGATTCATGTAGTCACGGGCGGGGGTACGCGGGCGCGTGTCCCGGTGGAGTCGGTAGTGATCCTGCTGTCGTTCTATGGGCTGGTGAGAATCCGGCGTCGACCTTCAACTGCGCCGGATGCCGAAAGCCCTATTGAAGTTCGCGAGTCCTAGGGGTTTTTTCGGAGGTCCCTGCCCGTCATCTCTTCCGGTGGTGTGGTCCCCAGATAGTTGCAGATCGTCGGCGCAATGTCCCGCAAAGCGCCTGCCTCGATCAACTTGCCCCGATAGTGTTTGTCGACGAGAATACATGGCACAGGATTCTTAGTGTGCGCCGTATGGGGACCTCCCGTCTCGGGGTCGATCATCATTTCGGCGTTTCCATGATCGGAGGTAACGATAGCCGCATCATCGTCGAGATCGAGCGCGTCGATCACGCGACCCACACATGTATCGACTGTTTCGACCGCCTCGATCGCCGCCTCGAGGACTCCGGTGTGGCCGACCATGTCCGGGTTTGCCAAGTTGCAGATTATGTAGTCGTGTCGTTTTTCGGCGAGCGTGGCGATGAGTGTGTCCGTTACCTCGACTGCGCTCATACGGGGCGTTTCGTCGTACGTCGCCACTTTGGGTGACGGGATGAGCGTCCGGTCTTCTCCACTGTAGGGTGTTTCGTTTCCCCCGTTGAAAAAGTACGTCACGTGCGCATACTTTTCCGTCTCGGCAATTCGAAAACTCGTGTGCCCGGCGGCCGAGGCCGCTTCCCCGAGAATGTTCTTCATGCTGCTGCGCCGGATCGCCACCGGCAGATCGAAGTCCCTCCGGTACTCCGTCATACAGACATAGGTGAGGCTCGACGTGCCCCGCCGATCGAACCCGTTGAACTCGGGATCGGTAAACGCCTGTGTAATCTGTCGTGCGCGGTCGGCGCGGAAGTTGAAAAACACAACGGCGTCACCGTCTTCTACGCGGCCGATCGGTTCGCCGTTTGTGTCAACGACAATGATCGGCTCGATGAACTCATCCGTAACACCAGCATCATAGGACCGCTTGACCGCCGCCGCGTAGTCCGTCGTGTGAAGTCCTTCACCGTTTCGCAACGCGTGGTAGGCCTTCCGGGTGCGGTCCCAACGCTTGTCCCTGTCCATCGCGTGGTATCGCCCCATCACCGACGCGACAGTACCCGTCTTCTGCTTGTCGAGGACCGCCTGCAGATCGGCAAGGTACCGAAGCCCGCCCGTTGGCGACGTATCCCGACCGTCCGTGAACGCGTGTACGCGCACGCGGGCGAGACCGTTTCGGGTCGCGAGTTCCACGAGCGCCTCGAGATGACTCTGCATGCTGTGCACACCACCAGACGAAAGAAGCCCCATCAAGTGCAGCGTTCCACCCGATTGCGCGGCACGCACCGCACGGAGCAACGCCTCGTTCTCGAAAAACGATCCGTCGTCGATCGCGTCAGAAACACGGACGATGTCCTGACGGACCACGCGCCCGGCGCCGAGATTCAGGTGCCCGACCTCGCTGTTCCCCATCTGAGCATCCGGCAACCCGACCGCGCGCCCGCAAGGATCGAGCCGGGTGTGGGGGTAAACCTTCAAGAGCCGGTCGACAACTGGGGTTCGCGCAAGCTTGACAGCGTTTGCCGTCGAGTCATCGCGCAGTCCCCAGCCGTCCATGATGAGGAGCACGACTCGCCTTTTCACGCTTCAACTCCTGCGGGTTTGAATTTCTACCTGGCATCTTGTGCTGCTTTCAATTTTTGCAGATTTAACTGTGCGCTCTTGTTCGAAGGGTCGAGTTCAAGTACCTTGCGAAATTCCACTTCCGCCCGGTCCAGCTCACCCATGTTAGCATAGATGGACCCGACCGTCAGACGGCCGTTCGCGTACCCCGGTTCTACCTCGATCGACTTCTTCGCCCACTTCAACGCCTGGTCGAGGCTTCCCGTTTGAATGTACAACACGGCGATATTGTTCATCGCGTAGGTGTCTTCCGGATTCAACGCCAATGCCTTCACGAAGGATTCCCGGGCGTCATCGTAACGGCGAAGCTTGCCGTAGCAAACGCCAAGGTTGTTCAACGCGGCGGGGAAGCTCGGATTGATGGCCAGCGCTTTTTTGAATTCTTCGATAGCCTCGACATGCTTTCCCTGCTCCTGGAGCCGCTGGCCGAGATTGTTGTGCGCATCGGGATTCTCCGGGGTGATATACCCGAGCGCCTCGAGCTTTCGAAGCGCCTCGTCGGTCGCGCCGTCGCCCACGACGGAGGCCATATCGTCCTCCCGGTCGACCCTCTCGAGAGTCGCGACCTTCTCCCGGTTCAAGCGTACCATCAACTCACTATCGAATACCGAATCCAGGACGCGCCCCGGCATGTCGTTCGCCTCGGGAAAACCCTGCAACGCGAGACATGTCGGCACGATATCCACAATCGACGCTTTTCGTATGGTAGATCCCTCACGAATCCCGGGACCGTACATGCAGATGATACCGTTGAGTTCGTGCCAGAACGCCGCCTTGCCCGCCCAGATTTCCGGGCGCTGCGTCGGCCGGCGCCGACCGCTCTTGAACCCGTGGTCCGAAGCAACAATGACTATGGTGTTGTCATCGCACAGGTCCATGATCTCCCCTATGATGCGGTCCTGGTAGACGTACGCCTGAGTCACCGCATCCTTGAAAACACGGTACGCTTCCGGGTCCACGTGCTCCAGCCTTGGCGGCGCGTAGTGCATGAAGAGATGTTTCGTTGCGTCGACCAGCTCAAAATACACGGCAAGAAAATCCGGTTGTCCTTCTCTCAGCAGATGCAGCGCGATTTGCCGGTAGCTCTCCGTAGACGCGTACAGCATGATCATGTTGTTGGTCGGGTTTTTCGGATCGAAGACGCGGGATCTATTTTCGAGAAACCGAGATTCATCTATTTGAACAAACGGAGAGAACTCCTCGAACCGGACACTGCTGCTCCGACGAACGAGCGACGAAATCTCCCGGACACGATCGGCCGGCGCAATCCCACCTTCGATCGTGCGCTCCTCGTCCTCCGCCTCAGCGTACGCGAGATACCCGACACGATCCGTGACCATCACTCCGTTGATCTGCTCGGCGGGAAACGTGGCGAGCCAACCAACGATGTCAACCGTGCGGTCATAGTCAGACAACATGTTCCATATCGCGTCGACCTTTCGATAGCGCCGCGTGATCGGAACTTTGCGACCCGTCTCGGGATCGGCCACGGTGAAGTTCAGAATGCCGTGCTCCTCGGGCAGCTTGCCGGTCGCCATCGTCGTCCATATCATCGGTGAGAGAATCGGTTCAATCGATCGCAGGGGGCCCGTCGCACCCTTTTCTTTCAGCTTTCTGAAGTTCGGAAGCTTGCCCTGGCCGATGAGGTCATCGATGATTCGCCAGTCGGCGCCGTCGACACCGACAAAGACGACTTTCCGAAGAGGTTCGGAGGTGACATTGATCGTCGCGGTGGTTCCAGGCGTCCCTAACGACATCTCCTCTATATTGAAGCCCGTCACTCGCACGGCGCGTTCAACGAGCCCGGCGTTGACTTCTTCGGCCATGCGCCCCGCCAGACGCACGGCCTCGCGAGATAGTGCGTCCGCCTTCTCAGTCGCCGCTATGATCTCTGTGGCGGAACGGAATCGTGATACGATCGCGGCTTTGTAGTCCTCACCTACAGCGGCATGGATCCGGGATGCAGAGTCTTCGAACCTCAACTGAACTCGCAATGCCACACGGCATGGCAAGCCCTCGCTCGTCAGCGCACCGTAGGAACCCTCGGGAGGACACCGAAGCTCCACGCTGCCTACCGGGTACGTGATGAGACGACCGCGACCGGGAAACACCCAGTGGGTACCGGGTCCCATTTCGGCGACGGCGCGTCCGGCACGCACCAGAACGGCCTGTCGAGCTTTCGGCACGCGCTTGATGCCGAGAACCACTATTATGACGATGGCGGCGACGAGTGCCGTCGAAATAAGCAAGGTTCGCTTCATGAATCAGAACTCAATTTCACACCCAAGCCGGCGTGTCGGAATGATTGATCTGAGGAATCAATGAGGTGAATGAAAGCGTTCGTTCAGTTACACGAGTAACTTAGCGGTTTCCCCCGGGCGCGTCAAGACTGCGTCGCCGTGCATCGATACCCCAATTCCTTGGCCCTATTGCTTTTGCACTGGCGGCTTCCATGAGAGGTGCTGTATAATCCCACATGTGATCGAGCCGTCATTCTCCCCTGCTCTTTTCTGTCCAACGTGTCAACCGACAACACCCAAACCACCGACCCGAGAGTCGCAATCATCGTCTTGACCTGGAACGGAAAGGCGCTGACTCTCGATTGTCTCGACTCATTGCGCGAACTCGATTACCACAATGTCGAAATCGTGACCGTCGATAACGCATCTACCGACGGAACCGCTGAGGCTGTCCGTGAGCGCTACGGGGATTCGGTTACGTTGATCGTCAATTCCGAAAACACGGGCTTCTCGAAGGGCAACAATGTCGGCATCGAATACGCCCTGGAAAAGGGCGCTGACCTCGTGCTTCTACTCAACAACGACACGACGGTCTCACCTGTTCTCGTCGACGGTCTCGTTTCCGCTTTCCGCGACGCGCCAGACGTCGGTGTCGCCGGACCCAAAATTTTCTACTCCTCCCCACCCGATCGCATCTGGTTCGCGGGAGGCGAAGTCTTCCTTGCGCGCGGCACCACCCGGCACATCGGCCTGCGCGAGATCGACCGCGGCCAGTATGATGAGGTAAGAGACGTGGACTACATCACCGGGTGCGCGCTCATGGCGAGGCGGCAGGTATTCTCACGAATCGGAATGCTCGACCCGGCCTACGGGGCGTACTTCGAGGACACCGATTTCTGCATGCGCGCCCGGCGGGCCGGGTACCGAATTGTTTATACACCGGCCGGCAAAGTGTGGCACCGCATCTCGGCAAGTACGGGAGGGCAGCTCGGCCGCCGCAAGATCATGCGCAAACTCCAGAGCACGTTCAGGTTTTTTGGAAAATACGCGTCGCCGCATCACTGGTTAACGCTACCGTTTTTCTTTCTCTCCGATGTGATCCGCGTCCTCTTCATGGTTCTCTCCGGCCGGATTCGCGACACAACCGAGGCGCCGAACGCGGGAACGACAACAAAAACAGGCGGGCATTCATGATTGCGATTATCGGCGGCGACGGGCAACTTGGACAGGATCTTTTGAAGACACTTGCTCCACGCGAAGCAAGGCCGGTCTCCCACAGTGAACTCGATATCACAGACCGCGAACGTACGTTGCGTGTCGTGGAAAAGATGAAGCCGGACTGGATCATCAATGCCGCAGCGATGACCAACGTCGATCTTTGCGAGACCGAAAACACGCGGGCATTCGAGATCAACGCTCTCGGGGCCCGGCACCTTGCGGAAGCGAGCCGTTCTACCGGCGCGCGGCTCATTCAGATCGGAACCGACTACGTGTTCGACGGAACGAAAGACGGGCCGTACATCGAGACAGACATGCCGCACCCGATTAACGCGTATGGAATCACCAAGCTGGCGGGCGAGTTGTACACGACCTACCTCAACAAGAACCACTACCTCGTGAGAACGAGCGGGCTCTACGGACTCCACCCGTGCAGGGGAAAGGGTGGCAAAAACTTTATCGACACGATGCTCGGAGCGGCGAGCAAGAATGACTCGTTACGAATCGTCGCTGACGAGGTTCTCACTCCGACCTTCACCGAGGATCTTGCCACGCAGATCGATAAGATGATCGAAGCCGAACCACCATTCGGGACGTATCACGCGACCAACTCGGGACAATGTTCGTGGTTCGAATTTGCCGAAGCGATTTTCGAGAAGTCAGGAGTAAAGATCACACTGGAAAAAACGACGGCTGCCGAGTGGGGGGCACCTGCGAGACGGCCGGCATACTCCGTCCTCGCGAACACAGCCCTGCTCGCCCAGGGCATCGACATCATGCCCGCGTGGGAAGACGCACTGGGGCGGTATCTGGTGAAGAAACTCGACAGCTAGAAGATGAAATTCAGAATGGCCGCGGCGATGCCCACCGGCACCGCAATAATCGTCAGAAGAACGGGCACGAAGATACCGAGGAAACAACATGCTATAATGACGGCGGGCAGCAACACGACCAATCCCACGAGCCCCTGTAGGGCCCAAGCCAGGATTTTGAACGGTAGCACGAGGAGCCACCCGAGCAGCTTGAACGACAGGCCGATGAAAACACAGATGCCCAGAATTATGACGAATGCCTCGAGCATTTCGGATCCCCCTTGCGTTGTTCCCGCTCAGAGAAACTACGATATGGTTACTTGGATGTTACACCCTTGCCGGCTGTTTATTCAACGATCAAGGAGTTCACTATGAAAATAACGCGCCCCGGGTTCACAAGGTTGCTCTGCATAGCGGTTTGCACCATCCTCATTCTGCCGCCTGCGGCGGCAGGCAGTGACAGAATCAAGCCGGACCCGCTTTCCTACGTCTCGCCGAGCCGGGATTTCGATGTGGAGCACACGATCCTGGACCTCGATCTCGATCTGAAGAACCAGTCGATCGCCGGATCCGTGACCCACATACTCACGGCGCTCAAACCGGGCGTAAAGGTCATCCGGCTCAACTGCGTGGCCCTGAACGTCGAGAAAGTGACTATCGACGGACGTCCTGTGGCGTTCGACCACCCAGTCCCCGGCGACCGGAGTACGTCGTGGATCGAGACGGCGGCAACGACGGAGTCGGCCGACGAGCTCGTGATCTTCGTGCGCGAACCGTTCAAGCGGGGCATCACCTTCGACCTCGAGGTTCACTACTATGGAGAGCCGAAAGTCGGTCTCTATTTCGTCGCCCCCGAGAAAGGGATATCGGAGAAACGGTACGAAGTCTGGTCGCAGGGTGAAGGCGAAGACAACCGCTACTGGATTCCATGCTTCGATTACCCGAACGACAAGGCGACATTCGAGGCGCGGTACCGAGTCGACGAGGGATATTACGCGCTCTCAAACGGAGTACTCCAGGGTACCCGCGAGGTCGACGGTAAGATCGAGTACCACTGGAAGCTCGACACGCCTCAGGTGTCCTACCTCATAATGGCCGCCGCGGGCGAATACGAAATCGTCGAGGAGATGTGGCGGGACGTTCCGCTCATGTATCTCGTCCCACCGGGCACCGGCGAAGAGACGACACGTCGTGCCTATGGGCTGACCCCGGATATGGTCGATTTTTTCTCCGACTACACCGGAATCGACTATCCGTTCAAAAAGTACGCACAGGTGACCGTACAGAACTTCATCTACGGCGGGATGGAGAACACAACGGCAACCGTGATGAACAAGCGCATGCTCTACGACGACCACATGGGGGTTACAAAGACTCAGCAGGGCCTTGTCGCTCACGAACTCGCGCACATGTGGTGGGGCGACATGGTGACGTGCGCGGAGTGGTCACACCTGTGGCTCAACGAGGGGTTCGCAACGTCCTTTCAGCAACTCTACCGGGGATACCACGAGGGAGACGACGCTTTTCGCTACGAAGTCGACGAGCGCTACCGAAAGACCATCGCAAAGGACGAGAAGGAAGCCCGTCCAATCGTCGTCGACTTCTACAATCGCAAGGGCTCGAAAAATAGCGCCAACGTTTACACGAAGGGCCAGGGTGTTTTGCACA
>JAPUJU010000166.1 GCA_027296025.1 bacterium | reverse complement strand
ACGGGCTCCGCAAGCTCAACGAGGCCGGCATCCGCGCGTACATCGTGCATGGCAATCACGACCCGCTTGACGGTTGGGCCGATTCACTCAAGATGCCTGACGGCGTACATGATTTCGGGCCAGAACTGGATTCGGTGATCTTCGAAAAGGAAGGCGTGCCGGTGGCTCGTATTCACGGCATCAGCTATCCCACACGAAAAATCGGGAAACGCTTTGGCAAGGGCTTCAAACGAGAAGGCGACGAACCGTTCCAGATAGGCTTGTTCCATTGCAATGCAGGAGGAGACACGCAGCACGACCCATATGCGCCCCGCTCGGTGAACGACCTCGTCGAAACGAACCTGGACTACTGGGCTCTTGGACATATTCATGAATCGGTCGTGCTGCGAAAGGCCGACCCTTTCATCGGCTATCCGGGAAACACCCAAGGCCGGCACATCAACGAGGCGGGACCGCGGGGTTGTTTCTTTGTCCGCGTCACGTCCGAAGGCAACCTCGAGGCCGAGCCGGACTTTGTCGCGACGGACAGCGTGCGCTGGCTCGCCAGCTACATAGATATCGCCGGACTGGAAACGATGGACATTCTTCTCGATCGCATCGATGAGAAGATGGATGAACTTGCCGGGCAGGCTGAGGAACGGCCTGTTGTCACACGCATCACCTTCCGTGGTCGCGGGCCGCTCCATCGTTCACTGTCGAGGCCAAACGCCGCCCGAGATCTGCTGGATGAATTGCACAATCTCGGCACCGCACGCACGCCGTTTATCTGGGTCGAGAAACTTGTCCTGCGCACTCGCCCGCAAATCGATCTCGATGCGCGACGGGGCGCGCAAGATTTCCTCGGGGATTTGCTTCGTCTCGTCAATGACATCCGCCACTCGCCTGGCGAAATGGCCGAACTTCAGGGAGTACTTGCCGATCTCTACGAACACGGAAGGGCAAGCAAGATTCTTCACTCGCCCGATGCGGATGCGCTCCGGACGCTCCTGGACGAAGCGGAAAGCCGGTGCGCCGATTTACTCCTCGAGGAAGATGACTGATGCGGATGGCGGAGTTTCATATCGAAGGTTTCGGGCGTCTCGCGGACGTGTCGTTTACCGACGTCCCCGCGGGGCTGTCGATTGTTGTGGGTGACAACGAGGCAGGGAAAACGACCCTTCTCGCGTTTTTGCGATCCGTCCTCTTCGGTCTACCATCCCGCAAACAGAAGGATTTTTACCCGCCGCTAAAAGGTGGTCGCAAAGGGGGACGCATCGTTCTGGTTGATGGACAATCCAACCGTATCATCGTGGAGCGATTCGAAGGCAAAGGGAGCGGGCCAGTCACGGTAACGTTGCCCGACGGATCTCAGGGTGGCGAGGAGGAGTTTCGCCAACTCATCGGCTCAGCGACCGCCGACCTTTACCGGAACGTTTTTGCCTTCAGTCTCTCGGAACTTCAGACGCTAGACTCGCTTAATACCGAGAAGGTTCGAGACGCAATCTACAGCGCAGGTGTTGGCGTTGGGCCACGTACCATCACGGAGATCATCCGCGATCTGAAAAAGCAATTCGGCGACTTGTTTACGCCCGGAGGGTCAAAACCGGCGATGAATAAGATCCTCAGCCGCGTCGAAACTGTTGGCCGGCAGATCAAAGACCACGAAAAAGACCAGGACGAGTACCAGCGAATTCAGTCGGAACTTGAGGTCAGCGAATCCAGCATCCAGCAAATCAGTTCGCAATTGAGTGCCGTTCGGCGACGGCTCCAGAGGCGACGGCTGCTCCAACAGGCGTGGGAGGACTGGATCGCACTCGGCGACAACCGGGAAAAGCTGCAGACGCTACCGAAGATCGAGTCTTTTCCAGAGGACGGGGTCAAACGTCTTGATGCGTTAAGCACGGAAAGACGCGGCTTCCGTGACCAGATAAAGGAAATGAGAACGAAGAAAGCGAGTGACGAGGCGAAGCTTGCAGCCGTAAAAACCAACGAAGCGCTATTGAGTGCAGCCGAAGACATTCGCCGGCTTGACCGCAGTCTGGAACTCTATGAGCAGGGACGGCAGGAACATCTCTCGCTGCAGAACGAGCGGGGATCGGCCGAACAGAAGCTTGCTGACGCGCTGCGCGATCTCGGTGAAGAGTGGGACGAGAACAAGCTCAGCGAGTTCGACCTGTCCGTCCCGGTGCGGCAAGAGATTGATGCGTGCCGCCAAGCGTTGGAGGAAGCGAAGCTCGCCGTGCGCGACTGTTTGGTTCCGCGGGAACTGGAAAGGAAGGAAAATGAAGAAGCTGTAGGACTGGAAGGCGAGGCCGCTTCAGCACTTGGGAATCTGCCACAGCCGTCCAAGACGCTGGATGTCGAGGGCATCAGAAAGTTGCAGTTGAGTCGGGAACGCTACGAAAATGCCCGGATCGACCTGCCCGGTGTCGAGAAACAGTGCGAGACCCGGCTCACCCATTTGCTCGACACACTTCGCAAGATCGGCCCCAACTGGAACGAAGAACGCCTGAAAGTGTTTGACACGTCGCTGGCCGTCCAGGAGGAAATATCCGCACATCATCAACGTCTTTCTGGTCTGCGATCCGAACACCGGGAGTCCGCCCGGCGCGCTCAGGATGCCCGTCAGGCTCTTGAGGACTCGCGCGGCGACCTGGATCGAGCGGAAGATGTGCTTGAAACCTTGCCCGAGCCCAAAGTGAAAGACGAAGCGCAACTCGCCGAACGCAGGCGTACGCTGCGCGCGTTGCGGTCCCTGCTCAACGATTCCGAACAGTGCCAGGCGCGTCGCGGCCACCTTGAAGAGCGGAAGCAGGACTTGGACGCTCAGGCTGCGCGCCTGAAAGAGGATTTGCAGCGCGAATCGTTTGGGCTTCCCGCGTGGCTTCTTCCGGTGGTTCTCGTCGTCGGACTTATTGGCCTCCTCACGCTCGGGATTGGCCGCGGCGATTGGGTATCGGGAGGCATCGTCTTTGGGTTGGCTGTCATCGTCAGCGTTCTGTTGGCTGTGGCCGGCCGGACTTCCGCCGCTCGAGCGAAAGGCAAGCGGACAGACCGGTTGAACGAGATCGGTGATCTAGAACATCGCAGTCTGGAACTTCAGGAGAAAATCGAGGAACTGCGTCAAGGGCTGGCTGAATTGGATTCAGAGGTCAAAACACAGGCAGAATCGGCAGGGATCGAGAGCAGCCCTGATGGGCGCGCCTTGGATGAAGCCGAAGGACTTGTCGAGCGACATCTTGAAGCCTTACAGCGACGCCAGCCCGCCGAACAAAAACGCGGTGATGCCAAAGACAATCTGGCGAAGGCCCAGGATGCGACCTCGCGAGCCAATGAGACCGAAAACGAAAAGAAGGAACGTCTGAACAAGGCCGAGGAGGAATGGCGGCAATGGATGGTGGAGACAGGACTGCCGGAAACCCTGTCGCCGGAAAACGCGGCTAACGTCCTGGCCAGACTGGATGCGGCCCGCGAGCAGCTCAAAGCCATTGAGAGTGACCGGGAACGGATCGGCCAGATGATGGCTGCGATGCGAGAATACCGTCAACAGGTGAAATCTGTGGCGAGCATCAGCGGTTTCGATGAAGACATTCCGGCGGATGCTGGAGCGGCGGTGGACTCTCTTGTCGCCTGTCTCAAGGACCACGAAGAGAAAGTGCGCGAGCTGGAGGAGGCTTCCCGCCGCCTGGACGACGCCAGGAAGCAGACAGCCCGGGCACAGTGCAAGACTGACCAGGCAAAAGACTTACACCGGGACGCGGTGAAAGTAGAGCAGCGCTGCGGGCGGCAGTGGACAGACTTGCTTGAGCAGCTCGGTCTTCGCAGTTCGCTCTCTGTTGAAAGCGCGCCTCAAATGGTCCAAGCCATTGAGCGAGCTCGCGATCAGTTCGGCCGAGTCAACGAACTGCGGACGCGGGAACGGGTATCGCAAGACTCCGTTGATTCTTACTGCCGGGATGTCCGATCGCTCATAGGCACCGTCGGCCGCGCGGAGCCCGCTGACGACGACGTGGCGCGAGCCGTTTCTGCCTTGGCGTCCGAACTCGACGGAGTCGAGAAGAATCGTCGCCTCGCAGAGAACTTGAACCAGAAGATCAAGGAACTCGAAGACGGGATCGACGTGCTTCAAAGCCAGATCGATCAACGCGAACATGAGATCGGTGAACTCCTTCAAGCGGCGAACACGACGGAAGAGGAAGCTTTCCGATGCACCGCTTCTGACTACGAGACTCGGCGCAGACTGGAGGATGAGATTCGAGGCCTTGAAACGCGGCTACGTCAACTTGTCGGTGGTGGTGAAGCCCTTGAGACCCTGGAAGAGGAACTCGAACACACCACGCCCGAAAATCTGAGTGCCGATCAGCTGGAATTAGAAGACACAATCAAAAGGCATGAGCAAGAACAGACCGATGCGGCGGACCTCCGTGGCCGTTTGAAGGAACAGTTGGAACAATTGGAGAGTTCGGAGGAACTGTCTTGCCTGCGCATCAAGCAGCAGGCCGGACGCGCGGAGTTGGAATCGGGTGCCGAGGAATGGTCGATCCTGAAAATCGCCGCGTGCCTGATCGACCGGGCGCGGATGAAGTATGAGCGAGAGCGTCGCCCCGCCGTGCTGAGAGAAGCGGAACGGTTTTTCACCCAATTCACGAAAGGCAACTATATGGAGATTCGCGTCCCGGTCGACGGGGATCAGTTCATTGTCCTCGCGCCCGACGGCTCGACGAAAGAGGTCGCCCAACTCAGCCGTGGCACGGCCGAACAACTCTACCTTGCTCTCCGTTTCGGTTTTGTCCGGGAGTTCGTTCGCCGCTCAGAGCCGCTCCCCCTGGTATTCGATGACATCCTCGTCAACTTTGATCCCGGCCGAGCCCGCGCTACGGCAGAAGCCATTCTTGATCTTTCCCAGTCCCTTCAGATCCTTCTATTCACGTGCCACCCCCCCACCGTCGAACTTATGAAGGAAGTCGAGAGCAGCATTCCTGTCTATGCCCTAAAGGACGGCCGCTTCGCTCTTATCTGATGCAAAGAGCTGCACGCCGGAAGAGTTTCCCTGTCGATCAACACAGTCATTGAATCTGGTCGCCTCATGCGTTGACCGCTTCGAAATAAAGAAAAGGGGCGTTTTAAGGTTGAACGGGAGGTTTCGATTACAGGGGCTTGCGATTGGGGCGAGCGGCAGGTTGGCGCCGTCAGGTGGCTGGCGGCACATCGCTGTTGCGAGACAAGTTCTGCGTCCGTAGCATCTTCGGTACCATATACGTCCTCAGATTTGTGATTTAGTATCTAGCCGTTTCCATCGCCCGAATAAGACTCTCGGCACCGCGGATATCGAGTGCATCGTGGGCGAGTGACTGAACGAGTAGCGGCACGGCGATAAGGTCGTCGAGTTTTCTGGTTTGTTTGGCCGGGAGTCGACCCGCGAGCGAGACGGGGTCGATGGGCTCGTGGAAGGCTTGTTGGAGTTTCTGGACAACTTCCGGTGCTCCGGCACTAAGCTCGATGGCGACGTCGCGGTCGATGGCACTTATCCCGACGGAATCGGCGATCAGACATAAGGTTCGCTGAATCTTCGTTCCTGTCCAGGTGAACCAGAGACACTTGGTGGGTGACAGGGC
>JAPUJU010000165.1 GCA_027296025.1 bacterium | reverse complement strand
CGATAAAAATGACTGGGCCTCCACGACTCTTTACCTTGCGGACGAAGTCGTCCATTGTGGCAAACTCGAACTGTGGTCGCCGGCCTGTCGCGTATACAACCAGCGCGACAACCGCCAGGCCGATGATCGGGGTAATGAGTCTCTTCACGTGGTTTCCTGGTAGCTTTTCCAGCGGTTCTCGAGTTCGCCGTCCTTCATTGTATCCATCAGGTATCCGACGTACTCGTTGCCGTTTGCGCCGGTCGAGCGGCCCGTTATCGAAATTTTCCTCTCCAGGCTTCCACAAATATCGAGCGCCATCTCGAGGCGCCGTGCGCGGTTTTCCGCGCCGATGTGCCGGAGCAGCATGGCGCCCGCACGAATCATGCTCGACGGATCGGCGTACTGGGCGCGTCCCTCGTCGACCATTCGCGGCGCGGAACCGTGGATCGCCTCGAACATCGCGTACCGCTTGCCGATGTTCGCGCTGCCTGCCGTGCCGACGCCGCCCTGAAACTCGGCAGCTTCATCGGTGAGAATATCGCCGTAGAGATTGGGAAGTATCATCACCTTGAACTGCGTACGCCGTTTCTTGTCGACGAGTTTCGCCGTCATAATATCGATGTACCAGTCATCGAACTCGATATCCGGGTATTCGCTCGCGATCTGCTGCGCAATACTAAGAAACTTTCCATCCGTCGTCTTGACCACATTTGCTTTGGTCACGGCCGTCACGCGATTGATGCCGTTTTTCTTCGCGTAGTCAAACGCGAGCCGAACGATTCGGTCGGTTCCCTGCGACGTCGTCACGGTGAAATCTATAGCGAGGTCCTCCGTCACGTTGATGCCCGAACTCCCGAGGACGTATGCGCCCTCGGTGTTTTCTCTGAAGAATACCCAGTCGATACCTTCCTTCGGCACTTTGACGGGACGAATGTTTGCGAAAAGATCCAGGTAGCGTCGGAGGGAGACGTTGCACGATTCGATATTCGGCCACGGATCACCCTTGCGTGGTGTGGTTGTCGGACCCTTGAGGAGAATGTGCTGCGTCTTGATCTCTTCGAGAACATCGTCGGGAACGGACTGGTTCTTTTCGGCTCGGTTTTCGATTGTCAGGCCGTCAATCACGTGGAACGCGACCCTGCCGCTCTTGAGTTCGTCTTCCAGCAGGAACTCGAGAACCTTCGCGGCATGCTCGGTAATGAACGGGCCGATGCCGTCACCACCGAGAATTCCGATCGCAATCGTGTCGACTTGCCTGTAATCGATCCAGTCTTCCTCCGACTTCATGCGCTCGATCCGGTCTAACTGTTCTTTGAGAATCCCCTCGAAGCGACTCTTAGCCTTGTCCAGTGCGTTGGCCACGGTCGTACCTCCCGTCATCAATGAGTAATCACCCGAAATGTGAGAATCGTGAAATCTTCTATTATCAGTGCATCTGATTACCGTGCATGTTATTACACGAGCGGTGTTGTGGCAAGGGCGTTGCCGCAGGCGAATTCTGCGCTCAGCCATCGAGTGGCGACCCGCGCCCCACCCTTCCTGGTTGGCATGAAAATGGCAATCTCCAAATGTCTTTCACCGAACTGGCAAAATGCTGTCCACTACGCTTTTACAGAGAACCTTTCGCCGGATGCGCCTCATCCTCGCCGTTTCACTGGCCCTCGTCGCCACATCGTGCGAGCAGATGCAAACGGATCTCGAGGGCGCGGCTCGTCTACGGAATCCGTCTCCCGCCGACTTCACACAGGATACGCCCGTATTCGTCACTCTGTCATGGGAGACAAAGGGTGATCCGTCACTTGTTGAGAGCTACGACGTCTACTTCGGCCCGGAGCTCGATCCTCCGCTCGTGGCAGCGGGGGTCGAGGAAGCAACCTACGATCCGGGAGAACTGGCGCTGGATGGCACGTATCGTTGGCGCGTCATAGTCAATCAAACGGATGGAAGACGCCTGTCCGGTATCACCTGGACATTTAGCACGGTGCTGGGAGTCTGGACCGGGATGACCACCGGCTCGTCGCTTTCGTTTCGCGGGCTATGGGTCGGCTCGGTAGACCAGATGGCCGCGGCAGGGGACGGCGGAACGGTCCGTCACTTCACGAACGGAACCTGGAATATTGTTACGAGCGGTACGAGCCGCAGCCTCGGGGGGATCTGGGGCGACGGACAGGGGCAACTCTATGTCGTCGGTGACTTCGGCACGATTCGAGCTTTCAACGGGATAAACTGGCAAACGATGGCCAGCAATACTTCGCAGAATCTAAACGCGATCTGGGGACCCACACCGGATGACCTGTTCGTAGCGGGTAACGGTGGAACCATTCGCCACCTGCGCATTAACGGGGGCGAAGGGCAGTGGATCAAGATGCAGAGTGGTACGTCTGCGAACCTGTGGACGATCTGGGGCACCGACGGGGAAAACATGGTCGCGGCGGGCGACAACGGCCAAATCCGGACCTACGACGGGCAGACGTGGTCGTCTTTCATAAGCGGCACGGCGGCATCGTTTCGCGGCATCTGGGGCACATCACTGGATAATATCTTTGCTGTCGGACTACAGGGCGCGATATTTCACTGGGACGGCTTTGAATGGCTTTCGATGGAAAGCGGCACCACACAGAATCTCCACAGTGTCTGGGGAAGCGACGGTGACAACGTGTTTGCCACGGGTGACAGCGGACTGATTCTCCGCTACAACGGTGCAAACTGGCAGACGCTCAGCAACGCCGGCGCCGAAGCACTTCTCGCGGTAAGAGGCCGCGGGAAGAACGATGTCATATCGGCTGGCGCGGGCGGCATCGTTCTGACCTACGAACCGGCTCCCGTCCCTCAAGCATCCACGTCGCGCTAGCGGCCTCACTTCAGCCATCACCCCGAGCTCACAGCTCACCCTCGGAGGCCCTTGAACAGGCACCGCACCGGGATCTCGATTTAGAGGGTTGACTCTGCCCTTCTGATCAAGTAAAATGTATGTAACATGATCAACGGATCGCCGAAGAATTTTTGTCACGCGCGCCACGGCTGGTGGTGGTATCCGACTATATCCACCGCGGAACATGGGCGCACGATCGGCACCGTCTAGAGATACTTCAAAGAGACCCGTTATCGAGCCCATCTTCCGCGAGGAGGACGGGCTTTTGGCTTTTGTCGAGTGAGAGGCCCAGCAAGAGGACTTTATATGCTGACCCCATCGTTGCAGGACTTTTCAAAGATGGCCGAGCAGGGCAAGATTCTGCCCCTCCGCAGGAGGATGCCGGCAGATCTCGAGACCCCCGTGTCGGTCTATTTGAAACTCAAGGGGAGCGGCGCGACTTTCCTCCTCGAAAGTGTGGAGAGGGGAATTCAGGTCGGACGGTACTCGTTTATCGGTGTAACCCCCTTTACGACGATCAAACTTGCGCGGGGGAACGTCGAGATCAAAAGAGGCGACAATCTCCAGAGCGTACCGGTTACCGACGGGGATCCCCTCTCTGCGCTGCGCGATGAACTGCAGCGGGTTTCTGTCGACTTCAGCAACCACATCCCCGGCCCGTTCGCCGGCGCCGTGGGGTACATCTCCTACGACACCGCGAGATACTTCGAGCGACTCCCCTCACCCGAGAAGGACGTACTCGGCTTTCCCGACTTCTGCTTTCTTTTCCCGTCTGCGATCGTGGTCTTCGACCACGTCAAGAGTGAGATCGAGATCGTTGCGCTGCCGACAGGATCCGACCCGGATGCGGCGTACGCACGAGCGAAAGAGCAAGTGGACGGGCTGTACGCTGCGCTCGCAGCACCGCTCCCCTTGCCGAACGGCGCGGGCGTAACAGCTGCCGCTCCGGCGAAACGATCTGAGTCATCGAACGTCACACAGGAACAGTTCGAGACGATGGTGAGCCGGGCAAAGGAACACATTCTCGAAGGCGATGCGTTTCAGATCGTTCTCTCCCAGCGCCTTGAAGGTGAGACCTCTTCCGACCCGTTTGAGATCTATCGAGCGCTCCGGATCCTGAATCCCTCACCGTACATGTTTTTCATCGACTTCGAGGATTTTCAACTGATTGGTTCCTCGCCGGAAGTACTCGTCAAACTCAAGAACGGCAAGGCCACCCTCTCCCCCATAGCGGGCACGCGGCCGCGCGGAGAAGGCCCAGCTGAGGATGGAAAGCTCGAGGAAGAACTCAAAGCCGACGCGAAGGAACGCGCCGAGCACGTTATGCTCGTCGACCTGGGGCGCAACGACCTCGGGCGTGTGTGCGAACTGGGGACGGTCGACACGGAATCATTCATGCAGATCGAGAAGTACTC
>JAPUJU010000164.1 GCA_027296025.1 bacterium | reverse complement strand
GCCCGTACCAACAAGATATGGGGGCAGGCCGGGCGACCGACACTGCGGACCCGCCCACTCGCAAAAATAGTTGGGAAACGCACCGTCTGGCTGTAGTCTGAGGCTCAGAGGGTGTGTCCGCGGGAGCGGAATGCACCGATTTACTAGTCAACCTAATCTCTTTTGGAAGGAGAGGTGCCATGGCAATTCGTTTGGGAGATACGGCTCCCGATTTCAAAGCCGATACGACAGAGGGTTCCATTCAGTTTCATGACTGGATCGGGGATGGTTGGGCCGTGTTGTTCTCGCACCCCAAGGACTTCACGCCAGTCTGCACCACCGAGCTGGGTGAAGTAGCGAAGCTCAAGAGCGAGTTCGACAAGAGGAGCGTCAAAGTCGTGGGGCTCAGCGTGGACAAAGTCGGCGATCACGTCAAGTGGTCCGAAGACATCAAAGAGACCCAGGGGGTGGCCGTCAACTTCCCCCTCATCGACGACGCCGATCGGAAGGTGTCGGATCTCTACGACATGATCCATCCGGAAGCCGACGACACGATGACCGTGCGATCGGTTTTCGTGATTGGTCCGGACAAGAAAGTAAAGCTCACCATTACGTACCCGGCGAGCACCGGACGCAATTTCGACGAGATCCTGCGCGTGATCGACTCGCTACAGCTGACCGCGAACTATCAGGTGGCGACACCCGTGAACTGGAAGGACGGCGATGACGTCATCATCGTACCCTCGGTGAGCAACGAAGAGGCGGAAAAAAAGTTCCCCAAGGGTTTCAAAGAAGTGAAACCCTACTTGCGCATTACCCCGCAGCCGAATCGCGACGCGTAAGCCCGCGCTGCACGGAGCTTTTTAGGCGATTCCCCGGCGTCGGGCCGGGGGATCCACATCAAATAGCGCCGATCCGTCCGGGTAGGGTCGCGGGCTGGTGCGGTAGGTAAGGGGAGTTGTTACCGGCGGCGCTTTCGCCTCGACCCGATTCGCCGACGCGAGAACGGGTCCGACGAGGCCGTTCTTTAGGATGGTCGCGCCGGCGAGTGTGCGCCGTAAAAGGCGTTGGTCTTGGCAGCCATGATGAAATCGTTCCGGTGTAGGCCTCGAATCTTGTGAGTCCACCAAGAGACCGTGACGCGACCCCACTCGGTGAGGATCGCTGGATGGTGACCCTCGCTTTCAGCCAGCTCGCCGACCTTCTGCGTAAACGCCAGCGCTTCGGCGAAGTTCTTGAAGCTGAAGACGCGATTGAGACGCGGGATGTCCCCCTCAGTCAGGACCTGCCACTCCGGGGTTTCGGGCTTCAGGTGCGCGATCTCCGAGTCGTTGAGCCTTGGCGCGTCGCGTCGGCAGGCGACGCACTTTTCCTGAATCAACTTACCCATGAATTCCTTAGGATATCTCGACTTCGACGTCGTCCCCCTCGACGCGCACGTTGTAGGATGTCACTTCCGCAGGCGCGGGCGGCGTCAGGTTCTTGCCCGTGCAGACATCGAAGTTGGCTCCGTGCCACGGACAGGTCACCGTGCTGCCCTCGAATGATCCCTCGGACAGAGGGCCTCCACGGTGCGTGCAGGTGTCTGCGATCGCGTAGCAGGTCCCATCTACGTTGAAAAGAGCAATCTTGTTTCCGGCGACCTCGACGGCCATACCCTGCCCGGGGGCAAGGTTCTTCGTCTCTGCGACCTTGTGAAAGGTTCCCATCGCGATAAGTCCTCCCTGAAACGATGATTGTAACGGCGCCGCCGAGATAACTCAAAGCGCAGGTTGCCGCTTTGCCGCTCGACAGGGTCCGTCCTCCGCAAAACGCGCGGGACGAGATCCTGGATGCGTTGGTGGACAGACTCAGCTGCACCTCTTACCTCGTCGTCAACGTCGGCGACCGTTCTAGCTCTAGCCGTGCTTTCCGGAGCACTCAGGCGTTCACGGTATCGTTAGATTTGACTAATTTGCATTTAATTATATATTGAGTTGCGGCTTCCATGAGCTCGTGTAGAAGCCTTAGAGCGGTCGCCCAGTACGCCTTGGGCGAGACGCCAAATGCCTTCCGGGAAAAAAGCATGGCCGACGACAGCCGAATTCAAAAGTTCCAGGAGTTCCTTGCCAAGGACCCACGAGACCCGATGCTTCATTACGGGCTTGGAAACGAGCTCTCAAAAAGCGGCCGCTTCGCGGACGCCGTCGAGAGCTTTGAAGAAGCCATCCGCGTCAAGCCCAACTACACGGCCGCATACCGTCAGTTGGGCAAATCCTTGGAGAAGTTGGACCGTAAGGACGAGGCCCGACGTGCCTATGAAAAGGGTATCGCCTTGGGTGTCGAGACCGGAGATTTGCAAACCGTGAAAGAAATGAAGGTTTTCCTGGCGCGTCTAGGAGCGGATTCCGAACCGTGAGAAAGCGAATTGAGCGCCGTGGGTCGTCTTAGAGAGTCCTGCGAGGTAGAACGCTTGGGATTTATTGGATACGCGGCCCGCCGAAACGTAACTCCGGGTCGTGACGTCGTCCGGATCTTCACTAACTGCGCGCACACGGATGCGCCCACCGTCGGCCAACGACAATGCTTGAACGACTCCGCAGGCCTTTCCCCCCCAGACGATATCGGTTTTCTCCATGCCATCGACGTCCTTTTCGAGGAGCGGCGATGTCGTTTCACGGGACTCGATACGCTGTCAGCCGTTCGCAAGTTCCACCGCTTCATGGGTGCTCTCGGTGCGCGGGCACGCGAAATAGGGCAGGGCCACGACTGGCCATTCGAGTCGACAGGGAACTTGTTGGAAACGCTCGCACGCATCAAGAACTCCCGCGACTACAGTTCAGTCGCTCAGTCCCGTCAACTCGATAGATGAATCTGAACGGCTGAGTCGCCCCGTGCGAGCCACGTCGGACCGAGAGCTCATCAACCAAATTCCAACGTCGTCGCCCGACAACACGCTACTCGGCGTCCTTGAAGCCGTCCCCACGCCTCCGCGGTTGCTCACGGCGCAAGTTGGACTCCGCCCAGACCAAGTTGGTCTCGTTCATACGATTCCTCTACACTTTCCGATAAGAGTTCGAGCTTCGCGTGTGAAGCCCGAGCGCTCTCCCGATCATGCTGTTGATTGAAACTCCCGTTCGCCCCCGCTAGAATTCCCAGTTCGAAGAGCTATCATGAACGCGAACACCGCACACTCGATCGTGTTGCTCGACCAGGCGTGTCACAAAGAGCCCAGGAGCTGATGACACTTCAACCCGGACATCGTCTCGGCCGCTACGAGATCCTCGAAGCCATCGGAGCCGGCGGCATGGGTGAGGTCTACCGTGCTCGTGACACGAGCCTCGAGCGCGACATCGCGATCAAGATCCTGCCCGACGCCTTTTCAAACGATCCGGAACGCTTGAGCCGATTCGAGCGCGAGGCGAAAGCGGTCTCCTCGTTGAACCATCCGCACATCTGTACCCTCCACGACATCGGCAACGACGACGGCATCCGCTACATGGTGATGGAGCTCATCGAGGGTGAGACGCTTCAGAGCCGTCTCGCAAGAAAACCGCTCTCGTTCGAAGAGGCTCTGGAATATGCGATACAGATCGCGGACGCGCTCGCATGCGCTCACGCCGCGGGCGTCGTCCATCGAGACTTGAAACCGGGGAACGTGATGATCACGAAGTCCGGGATCAAGCTTCTCGATTTTGGGTTGGCGAAAGTCCAACGGGAGGATAGCGGCGCCTCTGTCGACTCGGAGACGCCGACACAACAGAAAGACCTCACGAGCCAAGGCGCTGTTCTAGGCACGTTTCGCTATATGTCGCCCGAACAGCTCGAGGGACGCGAGATCGACGCGCGCACGGATATCTTCGCGTTCGGAGCCGTTTTGTACGAAATGGTGACCGGGAAGAAGGCTTTCGATGGCGCCAGCGAGGCGAGCTTGATCGTCGCGATTATGGATTCCGAGCCGGACTCGATCACGACGTCGAAAGCTCTCGACTGGATCGTGCGAACCGCGATCGCGAAAGAGCCGGACGATCGATGGAGCTCCATGCACGACGTGAAGCTCCACCTTCAGCGACTTTCGATTGTCGATGATCCCGAAGCTACTCGTCCCTCGCCAAGAAGCTCCGTTCTTGCGTGGGGCGTTGCCGCCGTCGCCGCTATGGCTCTCGTCGTTTCTCTCAT
>JAPUJU010000163.1 GCA_027296025.1 bacterium | reverse complement strand
GACGGAGAGGCGGATCGAACTGGGAGAAACGTGACTGAATGCCCCCCCATTTATCCATCTCTCCCCCCCCTCCCGCCCTCTCCACTCCTCAGCGTCTCTGGCCCTGCGTGACTGCTTCGGAGGTATCGATGGAAAACGGTTACCGAGACGTTGCTGACCGGCTCTTCGCACCTGTAATCTTGAGTGTCCTACTCGTGGCGTTTTCTGGGGAAAGCCGGGCCCGGGACAAGACCGATTTGGTTTTTCTCAAGAACGGTGACCGCATCACGGGCGAGGTCAAGTCGCTGGAACGCGGACGGCTCGAGATCAGCACGGACGGTATGGGCACCTTGCGGATCGAATGGGACGATGTCGAACGCCTCGAGAGTCAATACCAGTTCGAATTCGAGGCTTCCGGAGGCGAGATTCTTACCGGAACCATTGTACACTCCGAAGCAGAGAATATACGGCTCCAGGGGCGAAACCGGACCGTCGATCTCGATCCTTACTCGCTGGTCCGGATCAGCCCTGTGGAAGCCCGCGTCAGCGAGCGTTTCAACGGTTCGGTTGAACTCGGATTCGACTTCACCCGCGCCAACCGCCGTAAACGCTGGGTTGCCGAAGCAGGTCTTAGCTACCGGGTCCCGCAGTACTTAGCCAGGGCCACCGTTTCCTCTTTGCTTACCGATCAAGATGAGGGAGAACCAGCCAACCGTCAGGTTCTGGATCTGGACTGGATCTACAACTTGGGAGGACGCTGGTACGCCGGCGGTTTGTTCCAGGCTACCCATAACGATCTGCTCGATTTGGACGTCCGCACGACCCTCGGCGGGACCTTGGGGCGCCGTATACTTCAGACCAACGAGGCGATCCTGTTCGTTTTCGCCGGGGCCCAATTGAACAGGGAGCGTTTCTTTGCCGAATCCCCCAGGCGGACTGCTGAAGCGATCTTTCACGTGGAGCTGCAGCAGTTTCGATTTGACACTCCCAAGTTGGATAGCACCACCGCTTTTGACTTCCTTCCCAACCTCAGCGACCCGGGGCGCTTCCGAATGGAACTGACGAGCTCGATCCGCTACGAAGTGGTCGGTGATCTCTTCTTCGGGATTCGCCTCTTCGACAGTTTCGACAGCGACCCGCCGAGCGGCTCCGAGCGCAACGACTTCGGAGTGTTGACGACGGTGGGATATAGTTTTTGAACCCGGCCCAGCCTGAGCGTGGGGCAGGGAGGAGAATGAGATGACAATCGAGTTGGACACGGTTCGTGTACTGTTACTCAGCATCGTTGTTTTGTGGCTGGGCTCCACAATCACATCGCACATCGGCTTGTTGCGTCGCTTCAGTATTCCCATTGCGGTCACGGGGGGAATCCTGTGCAGCGTGGTGGTGGCGCTGCTTGCGGTGGTAGCGCAGATCCGGGTTGATTTCGACCTCGGGCTGCGTGACCTGCTCTTGCTGGTGTTTTTCAGCACCATCGGACTGTCGGCGAAGTTCAAGCTCTTGAAGGAGGGTGGCCGCACACTGGCCATGCTTGGAGTCCTGACCCTGCTGTTTCTGGTCATCCAGAACGCCGTGGGTGTGCTGTTGGTGACGATCATGGGAGAGCACTGGGGATATGGTCTGATCGGCGGGAGTGTTTCGCTGGCGGGTGGTCATGGAACGGCGATCACCTGGGGAGCAATCGCCAGCGAAGCCGGCCTCCCATCCGCCGCGTCTATCGGCCTCGCCTTCGCGACCTTCGGCCTGATCTGTGGTGGAATTGTCGGCGGACCCATCGCCAACTATCTGATCCGCCGCCACGGCCTGGCCAACCAAAAGGGGCAAAGCACGCCCACCCAAGGCACCAGGACGGTTTCCTCCGAGGAGTCCTTCTCCGTCACCAGTCGCCAGGTGATCCGGACACTGCTTATGTTGGCCATCTGTGTCGGTGCCGGCGCGGAGTTGAACCAGTGGCTGAGCGCGGAGAGCGTCGTCCTCCCCGGCTTCCTCACCTCGATGGGGATCGGCATTCTACTTTCCAACGCCGCAGAGTTCAGCGGCCACCCCCTGGATGTGGAGGCGATTGATCTGGTCAACAGCGTCACTCTCCAACTCTTTCTGGCCATGAGCCTGATGAGCATGCAGTTGACCCAGCTGGTGAGTGCGGTCGGCCCTGTTTTCCTGGTTCTAACCGCCCAGGCGGCCGTGGCAACCGCTTTCGCAATTCTGTTCGTGTATCGCTTCTGCGGTGGGGATTACGCCGCCGCCGTGATCTCGGCCGGCTATGCCGGATTGTGTCTGGGTGCGACGCCGGTCGGCATCGCCAACATGAACGCGGTCACGAGTCGTTTCGGACCCTGCCCCAAAGCCTTCGTGGTGGTGCCTCTGGTGGGGGCTTTTCTGCTCGATATCATCAACGCGTTCGTGATTCAGTTCTACATAAGGATGATGGCGTGAACCTGCAAGTTCTGTTGGCGTCCGCATGGGCCTATCCTGCCTTCAAATGTTGCCGTCGTCCGGCCACTATAGACTCAGCTCCGAATTACAACACTCCACCATGATGAGACCGATCCTATCCCTTGCCGTAGGTATCCTGATGGTGACCGTGCCGGTGCGGTCGCAGGACGCGCAGCTGGGACTGCCCACCGCGAAAGAGTTCTTCAAGACCTACGATGACGGTACGCAGCAGCTCCTGAGTGATTTGCTCGACTCCGTGACTCCGCGAACGCGCCAGATCGCGACCCAGCTGGTAGGGGAATTCAGGACCAGCGAGCTGCCTGATCTCCTCAAGGAACCGGTCAAACAGCTGGCGCTATCTCTCGATTGGGGGCAGTACAAACGGCCTCTGCTCAACCAGATGATTCTTCTGTCCAGGGTGCCCGATCTTGTGCCGGAAGCCTACCGGGAATTCTGGATGCCGATTGTATTTGATGCCCTGGTATATTTCCTTGGAAATCTGCCGGAAGATCGTCTTTTTGAACTCGTATGGAAGCTGGCCCTCCTTCCTTCCGACGCCCCTCGGGGCGAGAAGATAGTGGCTTTTACCAACAAAATTCCTACCTTTCAAAAAATCGCTCAGATCATCGCCAGAAACCAGGCCATACCCCTCGACGTGCGCGAGTCTCTCCAGGTCCTGGAGAGCAATGTCAGCACCATGACTCAGCGTGAACTGGTGACACTCATCACCGAAGCAGTGGGCGAAGAAAGACTCAGAGAAGCCCGACTCACCTTTGATGACGAGATTTTGGCAGAAGCCAGCATTGGCGCGGTCATCAAGGTCCAGTACGTCCCGCCTGGCGGAACCGAGCCCCAGGATGCGGTGATCAAGGTCATTAAACCCTACGCTCGGGTCTACATACCTCAGGAGATGAAAATCATTGACAGGATGACCCGGTACTTCGAAGCCAACAGCGGTCACTATGGGATCCAGGACATCCCCGTGACGGCCATGTTTCGCGACATAGGGGCTGCCTTGGAAAGAGAGATTCTGGTCGAGAAGGAGAAAGCCAATCTCAAACAGGCCGCGGACTATTACGCCGAGAATCCTCTTGTTCACGTTCCCTGGACCTCTCCCGATTTCGAAAACGTCACCCTGATGGAGCTGGTCGACGGGCACAAGATCACCGACGCCTTCGCCGGCGACCCCGAGAAGCGGGCCATTATGGCCCGGCGATTGTTCGATGCGCTCACCTACGATCCCCTTTACGGGAACCAGAAGGTCACGTTGTTTCACGGCGACCCCCATGCCGGCAATGTGTTTCACGTGACCGATCATCCTGAGGATCCCTATCAAATTGCATTGCTGGACTGGGGCTTGATGGGTAGCTTTTCCAGGAAACAGCGTGAACAACTGGTGCAGCTCTTCCTGGGGCTCGACTTCCGGCATGTCAAACGCATGGTCAACAACCTGGCGGGCGTGATTGAAGGTGATCTACCCGAAGACCCCGGGAAACGCGAGAGGCTTCGTGAAATCTTCGAAGAAGTGTTCGCCATGGAGAACGTGAAGTCCGACTACGAACAGATTGGCCGCATGCTGGAACTACTGCTCACGGAAGGTTATCAACTCGACTCCCAGTTTACACTTTTCATCAAGTCACAGTTGACGATCGCCGGGATTCTAGCCGAGCTGGACCCGGAGTTCGATCAGGTCGCCTACGCACAGAAAAAGCTCACGTCACAAGTCAAAAGCGAGATTCCGAAGCGGCTTTTGTTGCTGCCGGCCTGGAATTATCACGGCTACAAAAGCATGATGTCCAACGAAGACGTGAAGGATTACCTGTTCCGGTAGTATACGAAGCGGCTTGACCCCCTCCAAAGCATCTTTTCGATGAAGCGTCGTCCCTCGAGCGGCGACTCATCATCGTACTTCTTCTTGTCCCTTCGAGGCAGTTTGGGCACCTAGAAGGCAGTATCCTTGTAGGACAACGCGATCGACGCCGGCCCGATTATACCAGTTGCGGTCGAACAGTATGATCTCGC
>JAPUJU010000162.1 GCA_027296025.1 bacterium | reverse complement strand
GTTAATATCACTAACGACGGATGGTTTGGCGAAACGCCCGGACCGTATCAACAGACCGAGATGACGATCCTGCGCGCCGTTGAAAACCGACTGTACCTGCTGCGAAGCGCGAATACTGGCGTGTCAATGATCGTGGATCCCGCCGGGCGCATGGTCGTCTCGCTGGAACTCTCTCGCGAAGGTTTCATCACTGCCAACGTTCGCGGGCGCGGCGAGATGAGTATGTATACTCGGTACGGAGATACTCCGCTGCTCGCTGTGACGGCAATGCTCATTGCAAGCACGATCGTCGTTCGATGGGTGCGCAAACGGCGGTTCCAAGCCTCCTGAGGGCTTCTTGGTGCAAGTTCCACTTGTCAGTCGCTGCACGAAGAATTATAGTATCTCAACGAAACGAAGGCCTTATTTTATGAACGTTTCTATTCTCAAATCGAAAATTCACCAGGCCAGGGTCACCGGGGTCGACATGAGCTACGAAGGCAGCATTGTGATCGATCCGGCCCTTATGGACGAGGTCGGTCTGCTTCCGTACGAGAGAGTTCTCGTCGCGAACTTGAATACCGGTGACCGTTTCGAGACATATGTCATTGCCGGCAAACGGGGATCGTTCGCCATCGAGTTGAACGGCGCGACTGCCCGGCTCGGCCAGGTGGGTGACCGCGTCATCGTATTTTCCTTCGCTACCGTTCCGGAGAAATCCGTTCGGAATTTTCCGCCGAAGATCATCCAACTCGACGAACAGAACCAGGTCATGCGCCGCTCATTCGAGAAATGACGGATTCACCCTCTCCAACCGAGAAACTCTACCTCGACGATTCGTACACCGTGTCTTTCACCGCAAACCTCGTTTCCTGCGAACGGCAGGACGATGGTTCGTATGCCGCCGTACTCGACCGGACCTTCTTTTATCCGGAGTCCGGAGGTCAGCTACCGGACAGCGGTCGAATCGGTGACGTCGATGTAACCAGCGTCTGGGAGGATGATGCGGGTGTCGTCTACCACGGCGTGACATCGCAGGTCGGTGAAGGGGATGTCACCTGCGAAATCGACTGGAAGCGGCGCCAGGAGCACATGCACCATCACACGGGTCAGCACATTCTATCGCGCGCGTTCATCGATGTCGGTAACCTTCATACGATATCGTTTCATATGGGTGATGAGGTGTGTACGATCGACGTCGAGGGCCCGAAGATTTCGGACGCGATTGTCGATGAGTCTGAAAACCTGGCGAACACCGTCGTTCAGGAAAACCGTTCCGTCATTATCAAGAGCGTCGCGCGCGAGGACCTCGACAACGATGCGCTGCGAAAGAAGCTTCCGACGGACGTCGATGTAGCCCGGTTGGTGGAGGTCGAAGGGTTCGATGTGATCGGCTGCTGCGGGACTCACGTGCGTCGTACGGGTGAGCTCGCGTTGATCAAAGTATTGAAAACGGAGAAGGCAAGAGGTGCGCATCGCGTGTACTTCAAAGCCGGCCGGCGCGCGCTCGAGGATTTTCAGCGCAAGCACAACATCGTCAAGAGACTCTCGAAACACTTTACAACGGGTGTCGATGGCATCGAGGACAAGGTCGAGAAGCTCCAGAGCGACACGCGGACCCTCCGCAAAGAGATGAAAGCACTTTCCGCATCGCTCGCGAAATATGAGGCGAACGCGATGGTGGAATCGGCGAGGGTGGTAGGCAAGCGGCGTTTTGTGGTGATGGTGCTGAAGCGAGATGACGAATTCATCAAATTACTGGCGTCGGAATTAAGGAAGAAGGACAATACAGTGAGCCTGCTTGGCGGTCCTTCGGGACGGATTACCTGTGTTGCGTCGCCCGATACCGAGGTCGACCTGTGTGAGGCGGCTGTGAAGTGTGCGGAAAGTGCGGGAGGGAGTGGGGGTGGAAAGGGCGGGTTTGCCGCTCTTCAGTTGCCACCGGGCGCGGATGTCGAACGGACGCTAGGGAAAATCTATGAAGCACTCAAAACACTCCAGGTGAAAGGCGAGCGATGAAACTTCACTGGAAAATCCTGATAGGCATGGGCGCTGGCGTGTTGGTCGGCCTGATCGTTAACGAAGAGTTCGTTGTCGGCGGGCCCATCGGCCGCGTTCTGGAATCGCTTTCGTTCATTCGATCGTGGGCGATTCTTCTGATTCTTCCGGTTCTGGGTCCGGTCGGTACGATATTCATTACGTTGTTGAAGATGCTCATCGTCCCGCTGATTCTTGCGTCGATGGTGCTCGGCGTCGCGCGGGTCGGGGATATTCGAAAACTGGGCGGTCTCGGTAGGCGAACGTTCCTGTTCTACATTCTGACGACGTTTGCGTCCGTCCTGGTGGGTCTGATCGTCGTAAACGTTATTCGCCCCGGTGCCGGAGCTCCTGAGCTCGCAGGGAGCGTACCCGAAGCGGCGCGGAGAACCACCGGCCTCTGGGATGTCGTTTTGAACATGATCCCTTCCAATCCGGTGGAAGCGATGGCAAACATGGATATCCTGCCGATTATTTTTTTCGCGTTGTTTATGGGAGCAGTGCTCACAATGATCGGCAACCGAGCCAAACCGCTTATCGATCTTTTTGACAGTCTGAACGAAGTTATGATGAAGATGGCGGAAATCGTCATCAAGCTCACGCCTTACGGTGTGTTCGCGCTTCTCGCGACCGTCGTTGCCGAGACCGGCCCGTCGATTTTCGCAAATCTCGGGAAATACATGCTGACGGTCCTGATTGGTCTTGCGATTCACGCGGTCATTACCCTGCCGCTTGTGCTGAGATTTTTTGGCGGCGTGAATCCCCGCCAGTATTTCGCGAAGGTAACGCCGGCGTTGACGACCGCGTTCTCGACGGCAAGCAGCAGTGCTACGCTGCCGCTGACGATCGAGTCGGTCGAGGAGCGTGCTGGTATCAACAAGAGGGTGTCGAGTTTTGTGCTGCCGATTGGGGCGACGATTAACATGGATGGCACCGCCCTCTACGAATCGGTCGCGGCGGTCTTCATCGCGCAGGTGTACGGCATCGACCTGTCATTCGGTCAACAAGTCCTCGTGTTTCTGACAGCGACGCTGGCCGCCGTCGGCGCCGCGGGTATCCCGAGTGCCGGTCTCGTCACGATGGCCGTTGTGCTGAACGCGGTTGGCTTGCCGCTCGAAGGCATCGGGATGATTCTCGCTGTGGACCGGATCCTGGACATGTGCCGCACGACGGTCAACGTCTGGGGTGACACGATCGGATGCGCGGTCGTCTCGCGGCTCGAAAAGGAACCGGTGCCTGAATCGATACGCGCGTAGAAATACGGGCGGGACCTTTGCAATTGGCGTCGGCAGCAACACCTTGTATATTCTGTGTTCGAAGAACTTCCTCTGTTGCTCACTGAAAGAATCCGGAGAGAAACGACGAATGCAAAAGCGCTGGCCTGTAATCAGCTGGCTTCTCACGATGCCCGGTTTCGTCCTTGCACTCCAGCTGGTGGCGTGCGGACAATCCGAGACGCCGACAAACGTCAATCTGCTTAAGAACCCTTCGTTCGAAATCGCGGCCGACGGGATGCCGCGTGACTGGGCGATCAACAACTTTCGAGGGCTGCGTGACGCGAAAGCAGCGAGCTTTGGCACGGCCGAGGTGTCACACGACGGTTCACGTTCCTTTTATTTTGAAGCGGACTCGCTGACACGTCGGTTCTTCATGCTGTCGCAGGAAATTCGCGTGAAGGGCGTTTCAAGGGTGCGGATTCGCGGCGCGATCAAGGCCGAAAAGGTGGGGCACGATCCCGGGCAGTTCCCCCAGGCGAACATGGCGATTACTCTCTATGACGATAATCGTAATCGTTTTCGCGCGGAGAGGTTCGCGGATTTCCGAACGCCT
>JAPUJU010000161.1 GCA_027296025.1 bacterium | reverse complement strand
CTATCAAGCCGTGAATTAGAAACGCGTAGTCGTTTACGATCGCCCTCTGCGACGCTTTCCCTTCTCGCCATGCGCGATAGAGCGTGCCGTCCTGTCGTATCATGTTCTTACGAATGAAGTCGGCGGCGTCCCGGGCGCCGTCAAGATAACGTTTATCACCGAGTACTTGATACCCGCGGGCCATGGCCGCAATCATCAGCCCGTTCCAGGCGGCAAGAATTTTGTCGTCCAGATGCGGCGGATTACGCTCGTTTCTGGCGGCAAGAAGTTCGGCGCATGCGCCGGAAAAAAGAACATTCTTCGTTTCGTTACTGAGCGTGCGCCCGCGTACGAGATGAAAAACGTTTTTCCCATCGAAGTTGCCAGCCTTCGATATGCGCAGGATTGGTTTGACGTAGCGCAACTGCTCGGGAGTCAGGACAGACTCGATCTCGCCAAACGTCCACGCGTAGTATTCGCCCTCTGAACCGAACTCGCCGGCATCTTGTGCACTGAAGAAGGCACCTTCTTTGTGTGTCATTTCCGCCAGCGTCCAATCCAGCGTCATTCGTGCGACGAATGCCATCTCCGGGTCGCCGCTGGCTTGAAACGCTTCGAGCAAGGCGATCGCGAGCCCGGCGTTGTCATAGAGCATTTTCTCAAAGTGTGGAAGGTTGAAGCGCTTGTCGGTGCTGTAACGATGAAACCCACCCGCAAGAATGTCGTTTATGCCGCCGTGAGCCATCGCGGCCAACGTCTTTGTGACGATTTCCAGAGCGAGATTCTCGCCGCTTCTTCGATAGTAACGAAGAAGCGCAAGCAAGACATGGGGTCGTGGAAACTTGCGACTGTTGCCAAACCCGCCGTGGGTGTTGTCGTAACGCCTTAGAGCGTTCGAATAAAATGCGCCGAAGATGGCATCATCGGTAGTGCCCGCGGCTACCTGCGGGTTGAGATGCTCTCCCAGCTCGCGAGCGATGGCGCTGCCACGCCGGACAATTCCGTCGGGATCCTCCTGCCAGTTTATTGCAATTCGCTGCAACAGACTGATGAAAGAATCGTGCTGGATAGTGCTCCGACCAAAAAACGGCTTGCCATCGGGTGTGAGGAAAAGAGACATCGGCCAACCCCCGCTCCTACCATTAATGGTGCGAAGCGCCGTCATGTATATGTTGTCTATATCCGGCCTTTCTTCTCGGTCTACTTTTATGGAGATGAAGTGTTCGTTCAGAAGTGCGGCAACATCGTCCTTTTCGAAGGAGTCGCGCTCCATGAAGTGACACCAGTAGCACGTCGAATACCCAACCGAAAGAAAGATAGGTTTGTTCTCCCGATGCGCGGCCTCAAAGGCCTCGTCTCCCCACGGATACCACCACACGGGATTAGTAGCATGCTGAAGAAGATAGGGACTGGTTTCGGCGCCAAGGTGATTGCGGTGGCCGCTCTCGTCAGCCGCGACGAAAGCGGGCAGCATCAGCAGGAGTATGCTGAGTATTGTAGCGTGTGCCATTTTCGAAGTTTAGCACATAAGGGGGTTCGAGATGCGTCCAGCCCGTGGAGGGGCAGCTGACTTGAGTGAAGCCCTTCGGCGTTGTCGCCAAAGGGCTTCACTCGTTCGAGCAGATGAGTCTTTGGAAAACCCAGCCGGTTCGGGATCAGCGGTGCAGCGATACTCCTATGGCCATATAGGTGCCACCTAGATCTACTTGCACGGGATCGCCGTTGTTGAGTAGCGGTTGTGAGAAGCCCGTGCCGCTGGTCGGATCTTCGTACACGAGATCGGTTTTCAATGCGCGGAATCCAATTTTAAGATCCACCCCGAAGTGTTCTGCAAATATGGCCTCCCCACCCACGGCCATACCGAATCCGAACCCGGGAGAGGCCGTGAAGTCGAGAAAGTTGGTGCCGTCCGAGTAGTCTCCCGTGACCCATCCGAACAACATAGTCGGGGTGGCCGTTGCGAAGAAGTCGCCCGTTCCCATCCGATACCTGATCGGCATACCGATTGAAAACATCCAGGGAGCAAGTACGATTTCTGTCCGTCCACCAAAGAATGTTTGCGTTCCCCATAGTGCACGGTCAGCCGGCAAGACCATCTCAAAACTTGCACCCACCCACAGCTGATCTGGCTTCATCGGGAACAGGACGGCCCCTTCAAAGCTAAAGTACGCGGGTGAACCCTGGTCGACCTGCCGGCCAGGATCGTTCGTCTGCTCGGCGAACCAGTCGTCGAGGTTTCCCCGGTTATATGTGTTGTATACGGTGCTGTAGATTGCGAACTGCATGTGGGGTCGCGGCTTTGCCGGCGTATCCTCGGGGTTGGAAGCCGAGGGATCGTCCGATTTCTTTCCCTCATCGGGCTTATCCTCGGCGTAAGCGTTCAAAGCAAGCGAACTGATCAGGACAACTACCATGAGACCCGCCATGACTATTTTCATTTTCATTTCCTCGTCTGTTTAACTGGACATGCGGCTCGATCGGCCAACGCGTCCGGTGCTTCGAATGATTCGCAGCCGGGCGGATAGCAAACCGTGAACAAATCTTGGGTACGACTGCAGCAGACTGGGGCAAATACCGGGCCACCGTCCCGAGTTTGTGATTGGGTTTCCCGTCAGCGGTCGGTTGTCTATCAAAACAGGCCGTTTTGACCCACCCTCCGCTCGGTCACGCCCGCACGCCCCAATATTCCAGCAGGGACTTTTTCACGTCCGTAACCCAGGAATAACCGTTGACAGCCATATGGTTAGGTGAAATACTTAACGTAGGTTCAGTTCTTGCGTGGAACTGGGTCAAGGACAGGAGGCCGCGCGGTTGTGAAAAGCATTGCCGTCGAAGACTACGTCAAGGTGATATACAAATTATCCCTTGAAAATAAACCAGTTACGCCATCACACGTGGCCGAGCATCTCGGGGTTTCCTCGGCGGCAGTGACAAAGATGGTCAAGAAGCTTCAGGAGCTCAAGCTGGTTCGCTACGTAAGAGCTGAGGGCCTCGATCTCAGCCCCGCCGGCCAGAAAATCGCGCTGGAGGTGATCCGTCACCATCGTCTGCTCGAGATCTACCTGACCGAAGCTCTTGGCTACAGTTGGGACCAGGTGCACGACGAGGCGGAACGGCTCGAACATGTGATCTCTGAGCAATTCGAGGACAAAATAGAAAAACTGCTCGATTACCCGACACACGATCCGCACGGCTCACCGATTCCCACGCGGGAAGGCAAGATGGAGAACCCCGAGCTTGCTATGCTCGCCGATCTGTCCCCGGGACAAAGTGGCGTGATTCAACGCGTAAACGATGATGACCCTGCCATGTTGACCTTTCTCGGCGACCTGGGAATGTACCCGGGAACGACCGTTGAGATGATGGCGAAAGAACCCTACGGCGGCCCGCTCAGGGTCCGGGTCTCGGGCAAGGATCACGCCGTCGGATCGGAGTTGGCGGCGAACGTCTTCGTTTCGACCGTCAAAGGTTCGACTGACGAGACTTCCAAGAATGAAGCGGACAACAATGGCACCAAAGGAAAATGACATGCCAGGAAAACCGGGCAAAAACAAGATCGGCGTGTCCCGGCGCAGTTTCCTGGTCGGCGCGGGAGCCACGATTGCCGGAGCCGTCGCAGGCCGGTCGCTCTCGCTGGCCGACCACCTCCAGGGAAGTGCATCGCAACAGCAAGGCTACACGGATCATGCCGGCGCGCACGATATGGCTGTGGTTGGCGAGTGCACATCCGGCACGCTGGATCCGGACCGTTTCCTTACGCACTTCCACTACGGCGACAAGCAGACTCCGCTGGCTGATGGAAAGATGTTGCGGGAATATGAGTTTCATGCGGTGGACAAGGAAATCGAAATTGCCCCCGGGGTGTTTTTCCCCGCATGGACGTATGCGTCTCCCAATGCGCCCGGCGGGCGCTCCGGTCATGTCCCAGGTCCCACAATACGGGCGCGCGCCGGCGATCGAATCCGTATCAACTTTGTCAATGAAGGATCACATCCACACACGATCCACTTTCATGGGTTCCATTCCGCCGAAATGGATGGGGCGATGCCCAGTCATTATGTTAATCCGGGTGACACGTTCTTATACGAATTCGATGCGGAGCCTTTTGGCCTGCATCTATACCACTGCCATTCGGTGCCTCTAAAACGACATATCCACAAAGGACTCTACGGCGCGTTCATCATTGACCCTCCCGAACCGCGACCGGCGGCGAGAGAACTGGTGATGGTGATGAACGGCTTCGACACGAATTTCGATGGGGATAACGAGATTTACGCGGTAAACAGCGTCGCACATCATCACATGCGACACCCCATAAAAGTAAAACGCGGTTAATTGATTCGTGTGTACCTGGTCAACGTAACCGAATTTGATCCTATAAACTCGTTTCATATTCATGCCAACTTCTTTCACGAATACCGTACCGGTACCCGTCTGGAGCCCGACCATTTCACAGATACTGTGATGGTGTGCCAGGGCGAGCGATCGATTCTCGAGATGAGGTTGGAAAAGCCGGGCATGTTTTTGTTTCACGCCCATCAGAGCGAATTTGCCGAGTTGGGTTGGATGGGCGTCTTTGACGTAATGGAACAGGCGTGAGCACACAAGACTCAACGAGAAAAGAGACAAAGACGATGTCGCGATGGACTCGC
>JAPUJU010000160.1 GCA_027296025.1 bacterium | reverse complement strand
CCCCGAGTGTTTCAGCTGCTCGTAGTAGAGGCTCTCATCCTGGATCTTGCTGCGTTGGTACATATTCTCCATAGCCCCCAGGACGCCGCCTCTCTCTGTGATCCGGTCGAACTCGTACAGGACCGCTTCCTCCACCAGGTCCGTAAGCTCCTCGATGATGAACGAGCCCTGAACGGGGTTTTCGTTTCTGGCCAGGCCGAGCTCCTTGTTGATGATCAGCTGAATCGCCATGGCGCGCCGGACCGACTCCTCGGTCGGTGTCGTGATTGCCTCGTCGTAAGCGTTCGTGTGGAGCGAATTGCAATTGTCATAGATGGCGTAGAGCGCCTGCAATGTCGTTCGGATATCATTGAACGCGATTTCCTGCGCGTGGAGTGAACGCCCGGACGTCTGGATGTGGTACTTCAACATCTGCGAGCGCTCGTTGGCCCCGTACTTCAGTTTCACGGCTTTCGCCCAGATGCGCCGAGCAACCCTTCCGATCACTGCATACTCGGGGTCGACGCCGTTCGAAAAAAAGAAGGACAGGTTTGGGGCGAACTTATCGATGTCCATTCCACGGCTCAGGTAGTATTCGACGTACGTGAAGCCATTGGACAGCGTGAGCGCAAGCTGCGTGATCGGGTTCGCGCCGGCTTCGGCGATGTGGTAGCCCGAAATGGAAACGGAGTAGAAATTCCGGACGCCGTGGTCGATGAAGTATTCCTGCACGTCGCCCATAAGGCGGAGCGCGAACTCCGTCGAAAAAATGCACGTGTTCTGCGCCTGATCCTCTTTCAGAATATCCGCCTGAACGGTCCCGCGGACCGCCTTGAGCGTATCGGCCTTGATTCGTTCATAGACATCTGAAGGCAGAACCTCGTCGCCTGTGACCCCGAGTAGCATAAGACCCAGTCCATCGTTTCCTTCCGGCAGCTCTCCCTGGTACGACGGGCGTGGTGTCTTCTTACCCTTGTAGATTGCTGCAAGTTTTTTCTCGACATCTTTTTCCAACGTGTTCTCTTTGATATAAAGTTCGCATTGCTGGTCGATGGCCGCGTTCATGAAAAACCCGAGCAACATCGGGGCGGGTCCGTTGATCGTCATCGAAACGGACGTTTTCGGGTCGGCAAGGTTGAAACCGGAATACAGTTTCTTCGCGTCGTCGAGGCAGCAGATCGATACGCCCGACGTGCCGATCTTTCCGTAGATGTCCGGTCGCGTATCCGGGTCGCGCCCGTAAAGCGTGACGGAATCAAATGCGGTCGAAAGTCGCTTGGCCGGCATGTGCCGGCTGACGTAGTGGAAACGCCTGTTTGTCCGCTCGGGACCGCCCTCGCCGGCGAACATACGAGTGGGGTCTTCTTCTTGGCGCTTGAACGGGTAAATCCCCGCGGTGTAGGGGAACCCGCCGGGCACGTTCTCCCGCAGGGTCCACTTGAGGATGTCGCCCCATGCCTCGTAGCGGGGAAGGGCCACCTTGGGAATCCGCGTGTGCGAGAGGCTTTCCGTGGAGGTTTCGAGCTTGCGCTCCCGGCCACGCACCTCGAACGTGAAGGTGGGTTTACGGTACGTTGCTTTCTTTTCCTCCCACCCTTCGATCGTTGCCCGGTTCTTCGGGTCGAAGTCCCGCAGGGTCTCCTCGTAGGTTTCCTCGAGCCGTTTGATCAATCGGTCTTTGTCCGCGACGCCGCCTCTCGCGATGGCATCGATGGATTTTCGAATACCGAAGAGTGTCTGCGCCACGTCGCACTGCTCTTCGGTCCACGTGTCGTAGCGGCGGCAGGTCTCCACGATTTCGGACAGGTAACGCGTGCGCTCTGGCGGTATGATGTAGATCTTCTCGGAGAGCTCGCCCGTCATTTCGAAGTTCGAGGCGAACCCGGCCCCGGTGACTGAGCTGATCCTGTCGATCACCGCACGGTAGAGGTCATTGGTTCCCGGGTCGTTGAACTGCGACGCAATGGTACCGTACACGGGAATCTCCGAATCTGGTGTGTCGAACAACTGGTGGTTCCTTTTGTACTGTTTGCGGACATCGCGCTTTGCGTCCAGCGCTCCCTGCTTGTCGAACTTGTTGATCGCGATGATGTCGGCAAAATCAAGCATGTCGATTTTTTCGAGCTGCGTCGCCGCGCCGTAATCGGGCGTCATGACGTACAGGCTGGTGTCGGAGTGATCGATGATCTCGGTGTCCGACTGGCCGATACCGGATGTCTCCAAAATAATCAGGTCGTACTCGGCGGCCTTCAGAATATCGATCGTTTCTTTCACGTTGGCCGACAGGGCGAGGTTCGACTGGCGCGTCGCGAGCGATCGCATGTAAACACGCTTATCGCGATTCGAATTCATCCGAATACGATCGCCGAGTAGCGCTCCGCCAGTGCGACGCTTCGACGGGTCGACGGATACGACCGCCACGGTTTTGTCGGGAAAGTCGATGAGAAAGCGCCGAACGAGCTCATCCACGAGCGAGGATTTACCGGAGCCCCCGGTGCCCGTAATTCCGAGGACCGGCATTTTTGTCTTGCTCGCTTTCTCGTGGACTTCGTCGAGCTCCGCCTTCGCCGCATCGGGAAAGTTCTCGGCAGCTGAAATCATTCTCGCAATCGCGCCGACATCCTTCCTGGCGAGTGCGCCCAAATTGCCGTTCAGACTCTGGCCGGTTGCAAAATCGCTCTTCGAAACGAGATCGTTGATCATGCCCTGAAGCCCGAGCTCGCGACCGTCATCGGGCGAGTAGATTCGATCGATGCCGTACTCGTGGAGTTCCTCGATTTCCTTCGGGAGAAAAACGCCGCCGCCGCCGCCGAAAATCTTGATGTGCTCGCCACCGCGCTCTCGGAGCAGGTCTTTCATGTACTTGAAGTATTCGATGTGACCGCCCTGGTAGGACGTCATGGCGATCGCCTGGACATCTTCTTCGATGGCCGTGTCGACGATCTCTTCCACGCTGCGATCGTGTCCGAGGTGGATGACCTCGCAGCCCGTCGATTGAATGATGCGGCGCATGACGTTGATGGCCGCATCGTGGCCGTCAAAGAGGGACGCGGCCGTTACGACGCGTATCTTGTGCTTCGGCTTGTAGGGGTCCATATTCTTCATCACCTGAAGTGCACCGGCTTCGGTGCGGCAAGAAAACCCTTCTCTTTGCGCAGTTTACCCAAAATCCGATATGTCGGCAAGCACGGCCGCTCGGTGTCCGGCCGGGTTCCCGGGTGCCAGTATCACCCTTCTCCCCTGGTCCCAAGATCCGTTAAAATAAGGCATTACACAACCGCTTCTGGAGGCCTTTTCGATGCTTCGCAAGCTCTTTGTGACGGCGCTGGTCCTTGCCGGCGGGCTGTTCGCCGATCATCCGATAGCCGTCGGGGATAGCGCGGGTAAGAGTCCAGCGGGCGAGCCGGCAGCCGAAGGGCCACCCCGCGTTCAGTTCGGGACATTCCTGGTACAAGCCGTAGGCGCCCGCGTGAAAATGGCATGGCAGATCAGCGGGGACGGATCAGTCTCTGGTTTTCGAATCTATCGGCGGGAGATCACCGACTCCGAGGAGATTGATTCGATGACCGGTCGGCTCTCGGAGGTGTTCCGAGCCGGCTCCTTACTCGACCGGGAGGGGCATCATTGTCGCCCGGGAACACTCGCCAACTTGCCACCAAGGGACAGCGATTGAAACGGGCTTTACCTTCAAAACGTAACGTACACGCTGCTGCCGCCGGAGGAGAAGCTGGTCCATCATTCACATAGGAGGCCTTGACATTCGCTTTAGTTTGATGTATGCTGCCCCCTTCGCAAGAGATCCTCTTACCAACCCGCACAACCAACGCTACGCTCCATCAGTGGAACGTCCAAGCATCCTCATCTCTTGTGATCTCCTCGGTGGTCGGCCATTTCGGACAGGGCCTGAAAGTTAGAATCCGCGGTCCGTTGCGCGCTGGGGGGTCGTCCGGACGCCCTTCCCGTTGTTGCAGCATACCCCAAGATTCAGAGGCCGCAGGGGGCACCGTTACCGGGCCACCGAGATAAATTACCATTCAATATTTACTCATCCACAGGAGGCTTGGAGATGAAAGCAACTCGTTTCGTTTTTGTGGTGGTCTTGGTGCTTCTATTGGTGCCCTTGACCTACGGTGTTTCCCAGGAACTCTCGAGGTCGAGGGCAGGGGGAGTTGAAAACGACGATATGAACGACAGGGCTGCCGTCGAGACATTCACTCCTGCCGCCCGCGGCAGAGTGAAAACCGTGAGAGTACAAACTGGGGAAATATCCATCTTGAAGGTCAGTGCACAAAACCTGCCTGTCGGACGGGAGTTTGAAGTTGTGGTCACCGTTGGACCGGAAGGTGAAACCGATTTTATTCCTGTCGTCATCGTCGAGGGTGACCCGATCGAAATAGGCAGAAATCGCCGTCTCACGGTGGAGAACATTGCCGTAGGCAGTTTCGATCCGGGGGTGTACAGGGTCGACATCCTGGTATTCCCGGCTGGGGATGGTTTCCCCCGTGATTTCATCTTGGC
>JAPUJU010000016.1 GCA_027296025.1 bacterium | reverse complement strand
TGGCTACTGGTTACGATTGACGTAATCGTGGTGATCACGACCTTCATGGTCATTCTTGAAGCCGCTTCCGTGATTTCGAAGATCAGGCGTGAAGCTCCGACAGCACCGGAGACAAACTAGAACTGGCCGCGTAGTCCTACTATATATTCCGTGCGTCGATATTGATCCCGTACCTCGGTGCGCAGGGGATTGTTATTCGCGATGTTGCCGCTAAAGCGCTCACGCACGCGACGCTGGTGGCTGTCGATGATGAACCTGGAGTCAAACCACAGCAACAGCTTGTCGGTCAGCCGATATTGAATGCTCGTATTGATATTCGGAGTGAGTGAATCGCTCACGTCCCGGAATGTGATGTCGTGCTGTTCTCTCTCACCCCACCAGTCAATGTCGATCCTGTAGTTGATTTTCCATGCTGCGATATCGTGCCGGTACCTCACGGAGTAGCGGTTGTGTGGTTTAAAGCTCATCTCGCGTTTTGCTCCGGTAAACGGATCCGTCGTTTCCGAGTCCTGCCAGTTGTATGTCAGGTCTATGACAGCACCCTCCAGACCGATAGGGCCAAGCCGCCAGCTTCCCTTCAGTGTCACACCGTAGTGGGTAGCGTCTCCAATATTACCGGGCGCCGAAATAATGTCGGTCGCGGCAACCTTATCGATGTGATCTTCAATGTCGTTGTAATATATCTGCGCCTCGAGGACACCGGCGTCGTCGGCGAGCCGGCGTTCGATCGTAAATTTCCATTCCCAGGCTTTCTCGGGTTCCAGGTCCGGATTTCCCGCATCCACCTGATCGTCTTCGCTATCAAATGACGCGACGAAATCACCGAAGTCGAGTTGACTGATGGTGCGTTCGAGCGAGCCTCTGAACTGCGTAGAATCATTGATGTCCCAGCGGAGATTGAAACGGGGCTTGATGTAAGTAAACGATCTTGCGTTATCGACGTCGACTCCGGATTGCTCGATCTTCGAGTATTCGAAATTCAGCGCGCTTTCCAATCCGATGTTCTCGCGCATTTGCCAGAAATGCGTGCTGAAGAACTCATATCGATTCTCCTCTACATCCGAATCTGAATTGAATACGTCGATCGGAGCCAGTGACCCGTCTGCCAGCACTTCAAACAGGCGCACCTCTTTCTCGAGCGTATTCTTCGCGCCCTCGATGCCAAGTTCCAGGTTCTGCGCGCCCGTGAGCGGCCAGCTATAGGAGGAACGGACGATTGATTCCGTTGCCGCGCCATCGGTCAGCACCAGGGACTCCGATGGTACGTTGCCGGGAATGGTCGACGACAGCGACACGAACTCAGATTCGTCACCTGTTTTGTCGGTGTAGATCAGCCGGGTTTTCAGGACGCCGTTGCTGCCGATCCGGTTCTCGAGGACGCCGCCGAGTTCCCAGTCAAGGCGGTTTTCGAGAGAAAGGTTGAGCAGGTTTTCGGTGTCGGGATCGCCGATTATGGTTACGACCGTCGTTTCGGTTTCTTGCTCTTCCTTGTCCGCGATGCGGGCGTTCAGATTCAGGGTATCGCCATTGTCGAACGACCAGCCGCCGGATGAATTAAGTACCAGCTGCTGCTCGAGTTCCGGTTTGTTGATATCCCGTTGCTCGAATAGTGTATTGGTGTCCGGCGTGAAGAACTCCTCGAAACGGTCTTCCTCTCCACCGCGGTTATACGGGCCGAGTTCGGCGCTGACGAGATAGTTCAGTTTGCCGGCCGTGTTGCTGTAAGACACGAGCCCGTCATATTCGGGCGAGTCGCCATAAAAGCCGGAGTGCAGTTGCCACGATCCGGATCCGCCGGATAATTCTTCGCTGAGAACGACATTGATGAGCGTGCCTTCGCTACGCACATCGAGACCCGCAGTCGTGCCCCGAATCACCTCGATTCGCGAGACGATGCTTGACTGGATTCTTTGCATCGCGGAACCGATGTCATTCGACTTGCCGGAGATGCGTTTGCCATTGATGAGGATCTGGTCTCCGCCCGAGCCGAAGCCGCGTTTTTCCGGCTGATTGCGGCGACGGCGATTGTCCGGCAGCAGTGCAGCCCCGCCCGGTACCCAGCGCAACATGTCGGCAGCCGACACCGTCTGGTAAGACTCGAAGAAACTGGCCTCGTAGGTCACGGTCGCGCCGTCCGCCGACGTCCACACGCCGGCGGCCAGAGCGCGCTCCGACGACACAACGGGATCGGATCTGCTGGTCGGCGGGTCACCCGGATCGGCAACAGAAACAAGGGGCGCCGCACAAAAAATGCCGACCGTCAGACTGGCGATGAATTGCTGATTGGTTGCTGGCACCTGCGGTCCGTCCCCTGATCGTTTCGATTCCAGGCGTCCTGGCCGGGAAATTTGTATTGCGGCTTTGACAAATTCGACGAATCCAGACATTTCACCTGAAATAGTCTGGTCACGCCAGCGACTACCGTCGAATCGCGCAATTTTCGGTAGCCGTTATTATCAAGACCCGCAATCCCCGACAAAATGACAAGATGCGGAGGAGATTGTTCAAGCCACCCGGCTCGTTTGTCTCATATGCCGAAACGGGCACTGGAAAGGTGCGGAAAAGGCGTCCGGATCGGTCGCGGCCAGACCCAAAATAGCCTGTTGTTGGCGCGCCACGGCGTTTTCCGCGGAGGTGCGACAGTCCCGCGGAGGCCCGTTAATACCGGTGTTTTGCGGAATTTCAGTGATTTGTGGGTAAAATGCAACAGGCGGTAACCGATGAAACGGAAAAAAGTACTCGCGAGAGCTTTATTTTCAGATCGTAGAGTGGTTCAATCGGACGCTCGACTCCGGAATGCTTGCCGTTGCGCAACGCCGGTGCGACGATTTATTAATACCGATATTAATTGTGGGAGAACACAAATGCTTAAAGTACCGACGGTCCTTAAGTTTCTACTGACGATCTCTGCCGTTGCTCTTGCCGCACTGGGACTGACCCCGGTGGTCCAGGCGCAGGGCGCAGACGAGGAGATCGAAGAGATTATCGTCTCCGGTTTTCGCGGCAAGCCGCGTACGGCGGTGGACTCGGCAGTCCCGATCGATACCTTTGACACCGACATGATCGAGGCGGTCGCGCATACGGACACCGTGGACATACTCCAGACACTGGTGCCGTCCTTTAACGTCGGCCGCCAGCCGATCTCCGACGGTGCCAGCTTCATCCGCCCGGCGACGCTGCGTAACCTGCCCTCGCACCACACGTTGGTGCTGATCAACGGCAAGCGCCGGCATCGCGCGGCCCTCGTCTCCATCGGTGGCTCCGGTACGCAGGGTCCCGACGTTGCGACCATCCCGTCATTTGCGATCCAGAGCATCGAGGTACTGCGTGACGGCGCCTCCTCCCAGTACGGTTCCGACGCCATCGCCGGCGTCATCAACTTCAACCTGAAGGACAACAGCGAAGGCTTCGCCCTCGGTCTCAGTACCGGCGAGTACTTCGAAGGCGACGGCAGCGGTTTCACGATCTCCGGCAACGTCGGCTTGCCGCTCGGCGAGAATGGCTTTCTCTCCATCTCGGGCGAGATCGACGAACAGGATTTCTCGGAGCGCGCGCACCAGTATTGTGAAGGCTGGTTCTGCGTGGATCAGAGCAATCCGATCTTCAGTGACCAATCAGCGGTGCGTCAGGGCTATGTCACCGGCACGCCGACTGCTGGTCTGAGTGCCTATGAACAGGGTTTGCAGGTTGCCTTTCCCTCAGGGGTTTCGGCCGCCTCCGTAGCCGGCCAGAACGTCATGCCCTGGGGCCAGCCGAACGTCGAATCCGTACGTGTGTTCTACAACGCCGGCATCGAGCTCAACAACGGCGTGGAGCTCTACAGCTTCGGCAATTACTCCAACAGCACGGGCGACGGCAGCTTCTTTTACCGGTGGCCGGAAAACGGTACCATCGAATTACTGCGCAGGGCCGATGGTTCGATGTACAGCCCGCTGGAGAAATTCACGGGTGGCTTCACGCCGCGCTTCGAGGGTGAGATCGACGACATCGGTATCGCCGGCGGTTTCCGCGGTGAGACGGACGGCGGCTTCTCCTACGACGCCAGCGTGCGCTACGGCTCCAACGAAATCGACTACCGGCTCTTCAACACGGTTAACCCGTCCTACGGACCCGATACGCCGACCGATTTCAAGCCCGGTGTACTGTCGAATGAAGAGTTTCAGGTTCAGCTGGATCTCGCCAACGAGATCGATATAGGCACCGACTCGCCGCTCATATTCGCCTACGGCCTGAGCTACATGGACGAAACCTATGATGT
>JAPUJU010000159.1 GCA_027296025.1 bacterium | reverse complement strand
GACTGGAGCCGGTATGTCAACGTCCTTCGTATGGAAGTAAAAGATAAAATCGACAAGATCCGGGCGGACCTCCCTGCGGACGTCGAGCGGATCGAGCTTTTTACGTTCAACTCCAACGACCAGCCCATCATGGTTGGCCGGATTTCGGCGACGGGCCGCGATTTGATGGGCAGCTACGATCTTCTCGAAAAGACGATTATCAATCCAATCAAGCGAATCGAAGGTGTTGGACGGGTCGGGATCGATGGTATCGAACCGCAGGAAATCGCTATCTATCTGCAGATCAACAAGCTGAAAGCCCATCGCGTTGATGTGGATGATCTTTTCCGGCGCATCCAGAACATGAACGTCACGGCGTCGATGGGTGAAGTGACGACCGCGGGGTTGCGCTACAGCGTGCGAGGCCTGGGTAACTTCAGGGATTTCGAAGAAGTCGAGAACCTTGTCGTCAACGAGGCCGGTCTGCGGCTGAAAGACATCGCGGAGATCTACTACGGTGAGCCGCTGATAAACTATGGACGGCACCTCGATGGTGAGTCGTGTATCGCATTCTGGATCCAGAAGGCCTCGAACGCGAACTCCGTCGAGTTGGCGGAGAAGGTTACCGCGCAGCTGGAGAAAGTGAACAATGATCCCCGCATGGAGGGGATCAACATTCTTCTGTTCTGGAACCAGGCGGAACAGATTCTAAACAGCCTTCATTCCCTGCAGATGGCGGGGCTCATCGGTGCGTTCCTGTCGGTCATTATTTTGTATTTCTTTCTGCGTCGTTTGTCGACGACACTGATCATCGCGGTCGCGATTCCGTTCGCGTTGCTGTGTACGTGCGGATTTCTGTACTTCTCCGGAAACTCGCTGAATATTCTTACGATGATGGGTCTGATGCTTGGTGTCGGTATGCTCGTCGATAATGCAATCGTTGTGCTCGAGTCGATTTTTCGTCATCAGAACAGCGGGATGGAATCCCGCAAAGCGGCAGTCGTCGGATCTCGCGAGGTTGCGACTGCCGTGGTTGCCGCAACGCTGACGTCGGTTATCGTGTTTGCACCCATCATTATTACCCGGGACTCATCCGGGATCATGACGTACCTCTCGCAGGTTGGCATCACGATTTCAGTCGCGTTGCTGTTCTCGCTGCTCATATCACTGACTTTGATCCCGTTCCTCGCGTCGAGGCTGATGAAGCCCAGGAAAGTGCGGCCCTCGCGGATATTGGAGTTTGTCCAGAGCCGCTACGTGAGGACGCTCCGCTGGACGACAATCAAGCGACCGATGCTGACCGGGCTTGTCATTATTCCGGCGATCCTTATCGGGACCATCATGGCGGCGAAGATGTTCAAGCTCGATTTCAACATGGAAGAGGGCGAGCTCATCGAAAATTTGTATATTTCGTATGATTTTACGGACAACCTCACGTACCTGCAGGCGGAGAAGTACGTAGACGAGGTGGAGCGCGTGCTCGAGGAGAAGAAGGAAGATCTCCGGCTGAAGCAGGTCTATAGTTTCTATCGGAACAACTATGCGGCGACGACCTGCTATTTCGATGACAAATACTTGAGCCCCGGGCGCCTGAAGGAGGTTCGCGAGCAACTTCGTGAAGATCTTCCGGAACTTGCTGGAGTTACCTTTCGGTTCGGTGACGACGAGGGTGGTGGGATGGGTGGCGTGTCCACTGTTCGAGTCAGTCTTTTTGGGGAAGATATGCAATTGCTGGAGGAGCTGGCCCTGATCGTCAAACGACGCATGACCTTGATGGAAGGGCTCGAAGACGTGCGGACGAGCATCGAAACAGGAGCCGAAGAAATCAAGATTGCGCTCAACCGGGAGCTTGCCCAGCAGTACAATGTGTCACCGCAATCGGTCAGTGGGATCATGAATCTGACATTTCGGGGGATGCCCCTGCGCCGGTTTCAGACCGACGACCGCGAGGTTCCGATGATGATCACGCTTGATCCGGACGACAAAGTTGGACTCTACAATTTGAAGAACCTGCTTGTTAATGTGGACGACGAAGGCAGAGAGACGACGCTCGGAGCCGTCGCGGACCTGCAGGTGACGCGCGCACCGATGACAATACGCCGCAACCAGCAGAAAGCATCTGTGTCGGTCGAGGCGGCATACGACAGGGAAAAATACAAGAAGATGCACGACACCGTCGCTGTAATGATGAATTCGTTCCAGTTTCCCCTCGGCTACTCCTGGTCGTTCGGTAACGAGTACGAGCAGAAGCAGGAACAGACGAACGATATGATGTTCAATATCCTCCTCGCGCTGATAAGCGTCTATCTCGTGATGGCCGCCCTGTTCGAATCATTCCTGCACCCCCTCATCATCATGCTCTGCCTGCCGTTCTCAGCGATCGGCGTCATCATCGCGCTTCTTGTGACCGGTACTGCGGTCAATATGATGGCGATGATCGGGGTGGTGATCCTGATAGGAATTGTGGTGAACAACGGAATTGTGCTCATCGATCATGTGAACAATTTCCGGCGCCAGGGGGATACTATCTATGATGCGGTGATGAAGGGTGGGAGTGAACGGTTCCGCCCGATCGTGATGACCGCCGCGACCACAATCCTTGGCCTTCTTCCGATGGCAATCGGCAACGTCAACGTTGCCGGCACACAGTATTACCCGCTCGCTCGCGCCGTAATAGGGGGCCTCGCCATGAGCACCCTGCTGACGCTAGTGGCCCTGCCGACGTACTACGTCATCGGCGAGCGCATGGCACACTGGGTGAAAACGGTCATTGCCAGGGCAAAACGGCCTCGTCGGCCCGTTCCGGAAGCAAGCGCCTAGGGCATCGGAAAGATCTGCTTCGGGTGCTTGACGGTCAGCACCGGGCAGGGCGCCTTCCGTACCACTTTTTCCGCCGTGCTTCCCATCAGAATGTGCGCCATTGCACCGCGCCCGTGAGTCGCCATGACGATCAGGTCGCTGTTGTGTTCCTTCGCGTACTTGACAATCTCCAAAAACGGCTTGCCCACCAGCGTGACAACGTCGCACGGGATGTCCGAGGGCACGCGGTCGGCCACGATCTCGACGGCCCTCGCGGCTGCTGCTTCCCGGTGAGATTTGTCGAGTTTGTCGAAATCGACGGACGTCCACGACATATCGACAGCCTGGAGGAGTGGTTCGACAACTCATACGAGAGTGAGTCTGGGTGAGAACTTGAGGGCGAAATCGATCCCGTAGTCGAGGGCCCTGAGCGAGTGATCCGAGAAATCCGTTGGAAACAGTATCTCGTTGAAAGCGACCATGACAACCTCCTCCAGATCCTCGAAGTGCCCTTTCTTTGATAATAGCCTAGCTCCCATCAGCCCCGGGAGGAACCGAAACCGGTTCTGTGGACAAAACACTTGAAAAGTGGCGCCACTCGAGTATCTTACAAGCGTTACGCTAGAGCACATCACAGTGGAGAGACGGAGGAGACTACACATGTCGAATGAGCTGGAATTCAATGACGATTCGTTCGATGCGGAAGTCCTCAAATCAGACGTTCCGGTTCTGGTGGACTTCTGGGCGCCGTGGTGCGGCCCCTGCAAGATGATCGCTCCGATTGTGGAGGAAATCGCGGGAGAGTACGGGGACAAGCTCAAGGTCGGGAAGGTCAACACGGATGACAACAAGGAGATCGCCACAAAGTACGGAATCATGAGCATTCCAACGCTGATGATTTTCAAGGGCGGCGAAGTGAGCGAGCGGATTGTCGGGGCTCAGTCGAAGCAGTTCATCACCGACAAGATTGACGAGGTCCTCAAGAACTAGGGAAAACCGCTCGAAGGATTCTCGAATTATGAAGCACCCTTACGGGTGCTTCTTTTTTTTGCCCGCCCCGCACCGGCCCATCGACCTTCGAGCGACCTACTCTACGACTGTCCGGGGGCACCGTCTGGTAAGGATATTGCTACGTTATATTGGTTTTCCTAAAAGAGGACCTGACGATGACACGAACGATGCGGCGACGGAATCTGTGCGTGCTGGTGGTGTTTCTGACTGCCATGCTGGCAATTTGCACCAGTGGGTGCTCTGAAGAGGGAGAAGTCGAAGCGTCGATTCAACGTCCGCCCGAGCGGACGAAACCACGTCCCGGGGGGCGGCTTGTGATCGGGGTAACCCAGGAGCCGGAACGGCTCAGCCAGATTCTCAACGCGACGGCCGTCAACGGCATGATCTGTAATTTGATTTTTGCGAAGTTCGTCAAATACGACGACCACCTGAATCTCATTCCGGACCTGATCGAACGCCTCCCCACCGTCGAAAACGGAGGCATCTCGACGGACTGGCTCACCTACACATACCATCTTCGTCGCGACGCGACATGGCACGACGGCCCGCCGGTCACGAGCGCCGACGTGAAGTTTACCTATGAGCTAATTATGGACCCGGACGTGAACGTCGAATCGCGGGAGGGGTGGGACAAAATTTCCGCCCTCGAGACTCCGGATTCACATACCGTCGTATTTCGTCTGAAACAGCCGTATCCCGATTTCGTCGCCGAGACGTTCTTCGAAGAGTCCGTCCTGCCGGCGCACATCCTCTCGGGGGAGACGGGCAAACGTTTCGGGATTTCGGACTTTCACCGGGCGCCTGTCGGTTGCGGCCCTTTCGTGTTCAAGGAATGGGTGCGCGGCTCGCACGTCATGGTTACGGCCAACCGGAATTTCTACGGCGACGGCCCCTATCTGGATGCGATCATTGTCAAATTCGTAACGAACGAGAACGCTCTCCTTGTTCAGTTCAAGTCCGGCGAAATCGATGTCTATGACAACGTCAGCGTGTCCCACCTCGCCCGACTCGAGGGCGAAGCGGGAGTGTCCGTCAAGAGAACGCCCACGTTGATGTACGAACACCTCGATCTGAATGTTGAAAACACGATTCTCAATGACAAGCGCGTTCGACAGGCCATCGCCTTTGCGACGGATAAGCGCGTGATTGCCGATGTCGTGTACGAAGGGCTTGCAGAGGTCGCGCTCCTCGATGAGCATCCGTCATCCAGGTATTTCAACCAGAAAGCTGCGGCTCGCGTAGAGTATGACCCGGTGAAAGCGCGCAGGCTCCTGCGTGATGCGGGATGGGTAGACACGAATGGGGACGGCTTTCTGGAAAAGAACGGTGAAAGCCTCACCCTGACCGTCTCGGCCACCACCGGCAACCGCAACCGCGAACGAACACAGATGGTCCTTCGCGACCAGTATCGCGACGTTGGAATCGAACTCAAAATTAAAAACTACAATCCGACAGTGCTCTACGGCGGCTACGACGACGGGGGCGTGCTCAAGCGTGGCAAGTTCGACATCGCGATGTATGCGTGGCTCTCTTCGCCGGCGCCCGCGACAAAAGAGTCGCTTTACTCCATGAAGACCGTTCCGCCCAACGGACAGAATCACCCTCGTATCCGGCACGAGAAGTTGACGCGCCTGCTTGAGCTCGGCGCTACCGAAATCGATGAGGTGCGACGCATTCGCACGTACTACGAAGTGTCCGAGATCCTCGTCGACGAAACGCCGGTCATCCCGCTCTTCTGGTACACGACGGCAGATGTCTGCACCGATCGCCTGAGAAACTACCGACCGAATCCGACGCAGTCAGCCGACACGTGGAACGCGAACAGTTGGTACCTCGTCGACTAAGCCGGCACGCCTGACCAGGTTGAATGATATGTGGCGCTATACTACCCGAAGACTTGCGGGCTTTGTTCCGTTGATCCTGGTGATTTCCCTTGTCTGTTTCGCGCTGATGCACGCGGTGCCGGGCGGGCCGACCGGCGTTCTCGGCGAAAATCCGAAGGTATCGCAGGAAGACCTCGAACGCATTCGCGCCAACTTCGGACTGAATCAGCCCATCTGGGTTCAATACGGCCTTTGGCTTCGCCGCGTCGTGATGCACGGGGATCTCGGCCGTTCCTACGTGACCGGCGAGCCGGTCGCACAGATGATCGTGCGGCGCATACCGGCGACGATCGAACTCGTCGGGGCCGCGTTTCTTCTCGCGCTGCTCTTCGGTCTGGGTCTCGGAATTCTCGCGGCCCTCAAGCGTGGCACGCGCACCGATGCCTGGATTACCCTGGCCGTTCTCGTCACCATCTCCATCCCGGTCTTCTGGTCCGGCCTCATGTCGATCGCTTTGTTCGCGGTGACGTGGCCTGTCCTGCCGTCCGGAGGAATGCGCACGCTGGGGAGCGAGTTCTCGATTACCGACCATCTCAGACATCTGGTTCTTCCCGCTTCCGTCCTTTCACTGTTCTTCATTGCTAGCTGGAGCCGTTATGCGCGGGCCGGTCTCGTCGACGTGATGCAGACAAACTATTTTCTGGTCGCAAGGGCGAAGGGAAACTCTCCACTTCGCGCGGTTCTGCGCCACGGCCTCAAGAACGGTTTGGCTCCACTTATTACCGTGATCGCGCTGCACGTGCCTGCCCTTTTTACGGGAGCCGTGATTACGGAGACCCTTTTTTCATGGCCGGGCATGGGACGACTGTTCTACGACGGTCTCGTGACTATGGATTATAGCCGCGTGATGGGAATCGTTCTGATTTCTTCGCTCATGATTGCGTTCTCGAACCTTCTTGCGGATGTTGCATATGGATTCCTCGACCCCCGTACTCGAAAAGCGTAGAAAAATCAGGAAACCGCAGGTCCGCGCGGCGACGCACAGGGCGAGGCGCGACGTACCTGAGCCGATCGTTTTTCTACCAGCGGTTGAGCGAGGTATGGCGTGGCAGCGTTTCTTGAAGAGCCGGGCCGCCCTTGTTGCAGCCGGTTACGCACTCCTGCTCATGGTGTGTTGTGTCGCGGCACCGGTGTTGAGCCCTTATCCCGTGGATACGGTCGATCTTTCCGTTCAGCTCCAGGCGCCGTCCGCGAGCCATCCACTCGGCACCGATGATCTCGGCCGTGACGTGCTGATCCGTATCTTCTACGGTGGGAGAACCTCCCTGTCGGTCGCCGTTCTCGCCGTCCTGTTCGCGGTTGTATTCGGCGTTTCCGTTGGATCGGTCGCAGGTTACTTCGGTGGCCACTTGGACGGGTGGATCATGCGTCTGGCAGACCTGGCTCTTTCCATTCCGGTCTTTCTTGTGATTCTTCTCGTCTCGAGCATTGTTCACCCGACCATTCTTGTGTTGAGCGCATTGATTGGCGTGACGCAGTGGATCGAAGTCGCGCGAGTTGTCCGGGCGGTGGTTATCAAAGCGCGCAACGACACATTTGTGGAGGCGGCGCGAGCTATCGGCGTCTCACCGTGGCGGATTCTGCTGCGGCACATCCTTCCCCACACAGGGCGCCCGGTGCTCGTGGCTTCGACCGTGACACTC
>JAPUJU010000158.1 GCA_027296025.1 bacterium | reverse complement strand
TGCTCGCCGAGTTTCTTCGTCTTGCCGATGCCTCCTCCGAGGACCTGACCCCTCACGACGACCTCCACCTTGAACTCCTTGGCGTGTTCCGGTCCGGTGGTTGCCGACACACGGTACTTGGGCGGTACCTTGTGCAGGGCCTGAATGTACTCCTGCAGGAGGCTCTTGTAGTTGATGTTGTCCTCGTTGTAGAAAATATCCTCCAGATCGGACAGGAGCAACTTCTTGATGCACGGGCGGGCTGCTTTAAACCCACCGTCGAGAAAGACGGCCCCGAACACCGCTTCGAGCGCGTCGGCCAGGACGCTGTCCGTCTCACCGACGCGGGCCCGTTGCGCGTTTTCGCTGAGCAGGAGGAACGAACCGAGGTTGTGGTGTTTCGCGTAGTGCGCCAGGATCGCCTTGCTGACGATCACCGACTTCATTTTCGTCAAGGCGCCCTCACGCTTGTTGGGGTATCGCTTGTAAAGAAACTCGTTCACGACGAGCGAGAGTACCGAGTCCCCGAGAAACTCGAGGCGTTCGTTTGACGAATCCTTGACCGGCGGATCCTGTCCGTCGGAGGAATACGAGCGGTGACTGAGTGCACGAACGAGAATCGAGGGATCGTCGAAGCGATGTCCGATGGCTTTTTCGAGTTGGGGAAGAAACGGATAGTCAAACGCGGCGGATCGCTGACCGAAGAGGCTTTTGATCTTTACGAACAAGGTCAACTGGGGGGCCATGACGAGCTGGCTAGTTACCGGAATACCGTCGCACAATGAGGCTGCAGTTGTGCCCGCCGAAGCCGAAGCAGTTCGAAAGCGCGACGTCAACCGAGGCATCCTGCGCCTCGTTGGGAACGTAATCGAGGTCACATGCCTCGTCCGGGAACTCCTGATTGATTGTGGGCGGAAGCTTGCCGTCGCGGATGGCCAGCAGACAAAAAATCAACTCTACGGCCCCCGCGGCACCCAGCAAATGCCCGATCATTGATTTCGTCGAACTGACTTTGAGCTTGTAGGCGTGCTCGCCGAACGACGATTTGATTGCCTGTGTTTCCGATAAATCATTGAGCTGTGTGCTCGTGCCGTGAGCGTTGACGTAGTCGACCTCGGACGGCTGGATCCCCGCGTGGTCAAGAGCAGCGTTCATCGCGCGAACGGCCCCTTCGCCGTTGGGTGCCGGAGCAGTCATGTGATATGCATCGCCTGAGAGACCGATGCCAACCAGCTCCCCTAGAATTCTCGCGCCACGTTTTCTGGCGATATCCAGTTCTTCGAGAAAAATCGCACCGGCACCTTCGCCCATAACAAATCCGTCCCGTTCTTTGTCGAAGGGACGCGACGCCTGTTCAGGCTCCTCGTTCCTCCGAGACAACGCTTTGAGCGCACAGAATCCGGCAAGGGAAGACGGCGTCACCGGCGCTTCCGTGCCACCCGTCAACATCGCGTCCGCCATACCGGCCTTGATAAGCAGATACGAATCCGCGATGGCATTCCCCGCCGAAGCGCACGCAGACACGGCTCCGTAGTTCGGGCCTTTGAACCCATGTATGATGGACATAAACCCGGCGGCCATGTCGGAAATCATCATCGGGATGAAGAACGGGCTCACCTTGTGCGGACCGCGCATGAGCTGCCGTTCATACTGGATCTCAAACGTTCGAATGCCGCCGATGCCGGAGCCAATGACGGTACCGATCCGATTCGGGTCCAGATCGTTCAACGGGTGATCGTCGAGGCACTGTCGCGTGGCGGCGGCCATCAGCTGGACGGACCGATCGTTCCGTTTCGCGTGTTTGTCGTCCATCCACTCGTTCGGAACGAAATCCTTTATTTCACCTGCGATCCTGGTCGGGTAATCCGACGTATCGAAGTTCTCGATTCGACTGATCGCACTCTTGCCCGCGAGCAGGTTTCTCCATGTCTCTTCAGTCTTCAAACCGGCAGCGGTGGAACACCCGATACTGGTAATGACCACGCGTCTGGATGACGATGAATCACTCATAGTTCGTATACCCGCGGTCGTGAAACCCGCTACCTTAGCTCACCTTGCTCTCGATGTACCCGATCGCGTCCGCGACGGTCTTGATTTTGTCCGCCTCTTCGTCGGGAATATCGAGACCGAACTCGTCTTCGAGCGCCATCACGAGTTCAACCGTATCCAGCGAATCCGCCTTGAGATCCTCGGCGAAACGGGCATCGTTCGTAATCTGATCCGCATTGACGGACAGTTTTTCTTCGATAATTTTCTTCACTTTTTCTTGAACGTTGGACATTTAAGCAGTCACCTCCTGATCAACAATCTTTCCTAACACATGACCATTCCGCCATCGCAATTGATGACCTGGCCGGTAATGTAATCAGCCCGGTCGGACAACAGGAACGTAACGACGTTCGCCACGTCCTGTGATGTTCCGAACCGCTTCAGTGGAATCATTTGTAGCATTGCCTGTCGCGCATTCTCGTTCAGACTTTCCGTCATGCCGGTCGTGATGTAACCCGGCGCGACCGCGTTGACCGTAATGCCTCTGGACGCAAACTCTCTGGCAAGCGACTTTGTGAAGCCAACAATGCCGGCCTTGCTCGCGGCATAGTTCGACTGGCCAGCGTTTCCGATCTGCCCTATAATGGAACTGATGTTTACGATCCTGCCGCGACGCTGCCTGATAAACTGCGGCGCAACAGCCTTCACGAAGTTATAAACCCCTGAGAGATTCGTCGCAAGTACTTCGTTCCAGTCATTCGGCTTCATCCGCAATATCAGCTTATCGTTCGTTATGCCCGCGTTGTTGACCAGAAAGTCCAGGCCTCCAAACTGTTCGATGACTTCCTGGCCGACTCGTTCGGCCTCTTCGAACGAGGAAACGTCGCACGCGTAGCCCCGGGCCTTTACGCCGTTTTTTTCCAGTTCGGCGGCGGTCTTGTCCACGCTTTCCCGGCTCCGGCTGACAACCGCTATATTCGCACCGTTGCGGGCCAACTCCTGCGCAATTCCCTTGCCGATACCTCGTGAACCACCCGTTATCAGTGCAGTCTTTCCTGCGAAATCCATGAAGACCCTCTCTCCGGACAGCTTATCTATATATCAAACGGAGCAAGACGATACAAACGCAAAGTTCAGCCCCCGAGCCCGAAGACCTTCCCGAACTCCTTAAGGTCGGTCAGAGGCTGCACCTTGATACCACCCTCGTTACGCTTCATGAGCCCCGTGAGCACCTTGCCCGGGCCCACCTCGTAAACCGGATCCGTGGTTGCCGCTCCCAGAGTTCGCATGCTTGTCACCCACCGCACAGGCGAAGACAGCTGTCGTGCCAGCAGGTCTATCACCGCTTCGCTGTTCGACGCCTGCTCCCCGGTCACGTTGGCGATCCACGGCAGGCGCAACCGGCCTGTATCGAATTTTTTAATGTAGTCAATCAGTGTGTTCGACGTCGTTTTCATCAGCGGCGAGTGGAACGCCCCGCTCACCTGAATCTGAATCGCCCCTTTGGCTCCCATCTCTTTCGCGATCTCCATCGCCCTCATTACCACATCGACTTCTCCGGAGATCACGAGCGCCCCCGGAGCATTGTAGTTCGCGATCACGATAACTCCGGTCCTGGATGCTTGCTTTACGATCTCCTCGACCTTGTCCTCTTCGAGTCCTATGATTGCCGCCATCGTGCCCGGCCGTTCCAACCCCGCCTCGTACATGAGTTCCCCCCTCTTTCGCACAATAAGGAGAGCGTCCATGGGCTTGAAGTACCCCGCAGCGACGAGCGCCGAGAACTCACCAAGGCTGTGACCCGCGACAATGCTCGGCTCGTATCCCCTGGCGAGAAGCGCGTGCAGGACGGCGAGGCTGTGAATCAGGATGGCTGGCTGTGCGTTGTGGGTTTTTGTAAGCTCATCGAGGTCTCCGCTGAAAGAGAGCTCGGTGATGTCGAATCCCAATTTTCGATTCTCCGATTTATAGATGTCGCGCGCTTCCCCGAAAGCGTCGTAGTAGTCCTTTCCCATACCCACGTACTGGGACGCCTGTCCGGGAAACAACATGGCTACTTTCAATGAACCCACTCTCCTAAGGAAAGATTGAGGCGGTGACTGCCTATGTGTGGCGCAGGAGGATCGAACCCCAGGTCAATCCACCGCCGAACGTAACCATGAGGACCACGTCCCCTTTATTCACGCGTCCCGCGCGGATGGCCTCATCCAACGCCAGCGGGATCGTGCCCGACGACGTATTGCCGTAACGATCGATGTTCACCACAACGCGTTCCTTGGGAAGCTCCAATCGCTTGGCAACAGCATCGATGATTCGAATGTTGGCCTGATGTGGAATCAGCAGATCGACGTCGTTGAGCGTCAGACCGGCACTGTCCAGAACGCGGTTAGCGGCATCTTCCATTGCGCGGACGGCGTACTTGAAAACGCCGTCACCCTTCATGCGCAAGAAATGCTCCCGTTCCGCAACCGTCTCCGCAGAAACCGGCCGCCGCGACCCACCCGCCTTGACATACAGGAGTTCGGCGAGCGACCCGTCGCTCCTGGTATAGGTTCCGAGGATCCCTTCACCCCTGTCACATGCCTCGAGCACAACCGCCCCCGCAGCGTCACCGAAGAGCACGCACGTCGTTCGATCTTCCCAGTCGACGATCTTGCTCAAAAGGTCCACACCGATTACGAGGGCTTTCTTCATCTGACCGCTCGCAATCATGGCGTGTACCGTGCTTACGGAGTATACAAATCCGGAACACGCGGCGTTCAGGTCGAACGCTGCGGCGTTCGTCGCGCCGAGCATGCTTTGGACGATGCAGCCCGTCGACGGAAATTGCATATCACCGGTAACCGTCCCGACAACGATGGCCTCCAGTTCCTCCGCTTTGACCCCTGCGTCCTCCAGAGCGGCTCTCGCCGCGTTGTGTGCAAGGTCCGAACACGCCTGTTCCGGCGCTGCAATACGTCGCTCTCGAATTCCCGTTCGTGAAACGATCCACTCGTCCGACGTATCGACCATCTTTTCCAGGTCTGCGTTCGTCAAGATACGCTCGGGGGCATAATGGCCGGTGCCTGTTATCTTTGATCCCTTAACGTACGTTTGCAAGGTTGTCCACTTGTCCCCTGAATTCGTCTTCTATGTGTCCATTGATTCCATACTTCACGAAACGCTGAGCCATGATGATCGCGTTCTGCATCGCCCGCACGGAACTCTTCCCGTGAGAAATGATAACGACACCCTTCACGCCCAGAAGCGGAGCGCCTCCCACCTCTGCATAATCCATGCTAGCGCGGAACGATGAAAATACGTTTTTCATTAAAAATGCACCAATCTTACCGCGTACGCTCTTTCTGACTTCCTTGCGGAGCCTACCGGTGACGAAGGACAGGATGCTTTCCGAGAATTTCAGGACCACATTCCCTACGAAACCGTCGCACACGACCACGTCTGCGGCATGCGCGAACACATCCCTTCCCTCCACGTTGCCGACAAAGTTGATATTCGATCCGGCGAGGAGGGGATACGCCCTTTTCACCATCTCGCTTCCCTTCGTACTCTCCTCACCGATGTTCAGCAGGCCGACCCGGGGGTCGCTCACACCCAGCAGGTATTGCGCAAAGACCGAACCCATGACGCCGAACTGAGCAAGGTTTTTGGGAACACAATCGGAGTTCGCACCGATGTCCAGCAGCACGACCCAGCCTTTGTTGGATGGATAAAACGTGGCGATCGCAGGTCGAGAAACCCCGTGCAGGCGCCCCAGTTTGACCAACGAGCCCGCGACAACGGCTCCGGTGTTCCCGGCACTGACCAGGGCGTCCGCCTTGTCGTCTTTCACCATCTGGATCGCGACGGCGATGGACGAATCTTTCTTCTTTCGGATCGCGTTTGCCGGAGCCTCGTTCATGCCCACGACTTCGGACGCGTGTACGATCTCGACATTGGATGGGCGATTCGCGCTCCTCGCGAGTACTTTTTCAATCGCCTCCCGATCACCAATGAGTAGAATCGTCGAATCGGGATATGAACGTGCAACGTTGACCGCCGCCTGGGCGATGATGTCCGGGCCTCGGTCTCCGCCCATGGCGTCTACAGCGATTCTCACGCGAACACCGCCCCTGTTTATCTAGAGCTGTTCTTCTGGCTTGATTACTTCGCGCCCGCCATAGTGTCCGCAGTTCGGGCATACGACGTGAGGCTGCTTGTGCTGATGACACTGGGAGCAACGCGCGAGTGCCGGCACGGCGAGTTTCCAGTGCGCGCGCCTTTTTCCTTTGCGTGCCTTCGATGTCTTTCGTTTTGGTACTGCCATTTGCTTCTCCTTAGCAACGCTGTAAAGATTATTCGGCTAGCGTCCTCTATAGATTTCTCAGCGCGTCCCACCGTCGATCGGTTTCCGCTGCGCATTCACATGTATTCTTGTTTAAATTCGTTCCGCATCTTGTGCACAACCCTTCACAACTATCCCGACAATAGCTTTGGATCGGGATGCTTACGATAATGCTTTCGCATATCTGCCGGTCGAGCGAAAGTTCGTTCTTCCCGAACGGCAGCGAGATAAAATCCTCGTCGACGACCTCTTCGTCAAGACCACGCCCGAGCCTCTGAACTACCAGCTCGAACGATGACTCGACCACCACGTCGGTCGGGTCGAGGCATTTGTGACACGCGGTCGAAAATCTTCCCCTCACATCCCCATTAATGCGAAAGGTCTCCGCCACATTTCTCACGAGTACCCGGACGTCACATTCGACCTCATGTTCGGCTCCCACCGAGTCTCGAAGCTTGACGACCTCGACACCGGAAATCGTTTCAGAGTCGAACGTTAGCTTTGCGAGGTCAAGCATCATTTCGCCACATCCCTCCCCGATTGCCGCAACTGTACACCGCCCCGAATTTAGAAGCCGCTGAAAACGATTGCAAGCTCTTTTTCCGACGAGTCCGGCGAGTCCGACGCATGTACTGCGTTGTTTTGTATAGAGGTTCCATACATGTAGCGAATGGTTCCGGGAGTCGCATCGGCGGGATTCGTCGTCCCGATAAACGTACGGATCTGCCGAACGATGTCGTCACCCTCGATCTGAAGCGCGACAACCGGGCCGCTCGTTATATAATCGACAAGCGCCGGAAAGAACTCGCGCTGCTTGTGAACCGCATAGAACTGTTCGGCTTCGTTCCGCGTGAACCCACGCATTCGAAGTTTTGTAATGTCGAAACGGTTCTTGAGCAACATCGAGATAATTTCTCCGTAGTGCCCGTTGCTCACCGTATCCGGCTTGACCATGAGTAATGTTTTCATTTGAGTTTCCCGTGTTAGCGCTGTGAAACTACCCGGCAGTTACACCTTCAGCCCGGGCGCCGCCTCGCCCAGGAGTTTCGTTATCTCAGAGGGAATCCGCGCGACCGGCACCTTCGCTTTTTCGAACGCTTCAATTTTTTCCTGCGCGGTACCCGCTGCCCCGGATACAATCGCGCCGGCGTGTCCCATGCGTTTGCCTTCTGGAGCCGTCTGCCCGGCAATGAAAGCGACAACCGGCTTCGACATTTTCGCTTTTATGTAGTCCGCCGCTTCCTGTTCGTCTGTCCCCCCGATCTCGCCGATCAGGACAACGGCTTTTGTGTCTTCATCGGATTCGAACGCCTCGAGTGTGTCGATAAAGTTCGTGCCAATCAGCGGATCGCCTCCGATTCCAATGCACGTTGATTGCCCGTACCCGTTGCTCGTTAACTGGAAAACCACTTCGTAGGTCAGCGTTCCGCTGCGCGATACGACACCGACGGCGCCGGGACCGACAATCGTCGCAGGGAGGATACCGACCTTTACCGTGTCGCGCGGCGCGATGATTCCGGGGCAGTTCGGCCCGATCAGCCTGCAGCCTTTCTCCCTGACGAACGGAAGCGCTTTCGCCATATCGATGACCGGCACTCCCTCAGTGATACAAACGATAACGTCGACGCCCGCGTCGGCGGCCTCACAGATCGCGTCCGCCGCAAACGCCGCGCGGACATAGATCACCGACGTGTTTGCCGCCGTTTCAATGACGGCCTCGTGAACCGAATCGAAGACGGGAACTTTGCCCTCGAACTTCTGGCCGCCCTTTCCAGGAGTGACGCCCGCCACAAGATCGGTCCCGTATTCCATCATCTGCTTCGCATGGAACGATCCGTCACGCCCCGTGATGCCCTGGACGACGAGTCTCGTGTTCTTGTCAATGAAAGCGCTCAAGAGCGGCTCCTCGCTTCCTCGAGATTAGCTGGCCAGTTCGATGGCCTTCTTAACTCCGCCATCCATAGTATCAGCCGTGGGAAGATCCATTTTGGCGAGGATTTCTTTCGCCTCGGCTTCGTTGGTTCCTGTCAAACGAACGACGATCGGAAGCTTGATGTCGAGCTTTTCGAACGCTGTGACGAGCCCGCGCGCGACATCGTCGCAGCGCGTAATTCCACCGAAGATGTTGATGAAAATCGATTTGACGCTCGGGTCGCCAAGGATGATGTCGATCGCAGTGATAACTTTCTCCGGGTTTGAACTGCCGCCGATGTCGAGAAAGTTCGCCGGCTCACCGCCATAGGTCTTGATCAAGTCCATGGTCGCCATCGCCAGACCGGCTCCGTTCACGATATTGCCCACGTTACCTTTAAGACGGACGAACGAAAGTCCCATTTCGCGCGCGGCGACTTCGCCGGGATCCTCGGCGCTGAGGTCGCGAAGCGATTCGATCTCCGGCTGACGGTAAAGCGCGTTGTCATCGATGTTGATCTTGGCGTCGATGGCGAGAACTTTGCCTTCGGGCGTGACGACCAGCGGGTTGATTTCCGCAAGGCTTGCATCGACCCGGACGAACGTTCGGTAGAGTTTTTCTATTATAGTAGCAATCTGCCGTATCACCTTGAAATCGTCATGAAGCTTTGAGGCAAGGACCCGGCTTTGAAACGGAAGGAGACCGTGCAACGGATCGACGGTGAGCCGCTGGATCGCATCCGGATTCTCGCGAGCAACCTCTTCGATCTCCACACCTCCGGCGGCAGAGGCCATGATCACCGGCCGCTGGCTCGCCCGGTCCATGATCACACCGAGGTAGATCTCAGTATCGATTTTCACTGCCTGAGTAATCAAGACCTTGTCGACGGTCAGCCCTTTGATGTCCATTCCCAGAATGGTTTCCGCGTGCTTGCGCGCCTCGTCAGCGTCTTTTGCCAGCTTAACGCCGCCGGCCTTGCCGCGGCCACCGACAAGCACCTGAGACTTTACGACGACCGGTTTGCCATACCGTCTCGCAATGTTATAGACCTCGTCCGCCGTCCTGGCGACTTCCCCCGGCGGTACGGGAACCCCGTCCGCTCGAAAGAGTTCCTTCGCCTGATACTCGTGAATCTTCATCGAACCTGCACCTTTGTAAGGTTGAGGTACTGAGCTACATCTCTGAAATGAACTTCGTGAGCAGACCATCCATGGTCGGTTCGCCCTGCTCTTCGAGCCGGTAGCCTATGCGCAGGTAGGGTGTCGAAAACTGCGCAATCCGACCGAGATCGATCGGCGTGCCCACGAGCACGAGGTCCGCACCCGCGGCATCGATTGTCTTTTTGAGGTCTTCGATCTGTTGCTCTCCGTATCCCATGGCGGGAAGCAGTTCCCCAATACCCGGATAGGTCTCGAATGTCTCCGCGATCGTTCCCACTGCAAAAGGGCGTGGGTCTATGATTTCGGCAGCGCCGTGTTCACGCGCTGCCACTACCGCAGCGCCGTACTTCATTCCACCGTGCGTAAGCGTCGGCCCATCTTCGACACACAGGACACGCTTGCCTTTGATCCGGGAAGCGTCGCCTTCGACCGTCACCGGCGATGCGCCCATAACGATGGCCGCGTTCGGATTGCGGTCCTTGATGTTCGCGACGACGGTATCGATCGCGGCTTGCTCAGCGGTGTTTATCTTGTTCACGACGACAACGTCCGCCTGGTAGAGGTTCGTCTCACCCGGGTAGTATTTGAGTTCGTGTCCAGGACGGAGCGGATCAGCCACCACGACCCAGAGATTCGGTTTGAAGAATGGAAGATCGTTGTTGCCTCCGTCCCAGAGAACGATATCGGCTTCCTTTTCCGCTTCCTTCAGAATCAAACCGTAGTCGACCCCGGCAAACACGACATTGCCCGCAGCGATGTGATGCTCATACTCCTCGCGCTCCTCGATCGTGCACTCGTGATGATCGAGGTCCTCGACCGACGCGAAACGCTGAACCGCCTGCCTGGCGAGATCACCGTAAGGCATCGGATGCCGAACGATGGCGACCTTCTTCCCCTTGTCACGGAGGATCTCGGAGATTCGCCGAGTCGTCTGGCTCTTCCCGCTCCCCGTACGGACGGCACAGACCGCGATGACGGGTTTGATGCTGGGCAGCATGGTCGCGCGGTCCCCGACGAGCTTGAAGTCAACGCCGAGAGAGTTCACGCGGGCAGCACGCTGCATCACGTATTCGTAGGATACGTCACTGTATGAAAAAACTGCGGTATCCACCTTTTCCTCGAGAAGAAAGCTCTTGATATCATCCTCGGCAATGATGGGAATGCCCGTCGGATAAAGTTCGCCGGCAAGCGTTGCCGGATAACTGCGTCCTTCGATGTTCGGTATCTGAGTGGCCGTAAACGCGACGACTTCCACCCGGGACTCGTTTCGGTACAACGTGTTGAAATTGTGAAAATCTCGACCGGCGGCTCCCATGATGACGATCCGCTCTTTGCTCATTGATTCCTTCCTTTCGAGGCTTTCTCGTCGCTTGCAGCTGCGTGGTTTCTCGTGTCGCAGGCTCGACCGGGTTGGTTGCTGTTCCGAAATCGATCTGGGGTTATCCCGTCCCCGCTATGCGCGCCACGATCCGCCGTGTGGAATGGCCCGGCTTCATGCGCACACGAACGACGCGTCCGCCGTACTCACGGACGAACGACGCGCCAACGATGTCTTTCTCTAGGTACTCTGCACCCTTGACGAGCACATCCGGTCGAATGTGCTCGATGGTTTCTTTCGGCGTGGCGTCGGCAAACACGGTTACGAAGTCTACCCAACGCGTTGCCAGAAGAATTTCTGCCCGCTCTTCGGCCGGGTAAATCGGCCGACCCCTCCCTTTCAGCCGGCGGACAGAATCGTCGTCGTTTATTCCGACGATCACAACATCCCCGTACCGCCCCGACTCGCGAAGGATCCGGATATGCCCCGGATGCAGCAGGTCAAAGCAACCGTTGGTAAAAACGATCCGCCTGCCGTGCTTCCGCTGGTCGGCCATCGCATCGGCGAGAACATCCCCTGGAACCAGACGCCTCACATTACCCATCACGCTAACACCATAACCTGTTGCCTAAAAAGATCTTAATAGGGCATCTGGTGTGACTGTCGTCGTCCCAATTTCGCGAACAACCTGACCGGCCGCCTGGTTCGCAATGATGACTCCGTCCAGCAGAGGCGCGCCGCTCGCAACGGACGCACCGAGCACGCTTACGACCGTGTCGCCCGCGCCGGTGACATCGTAAACTTCCTTCGCAACCGTCGGTATGTGAGACTCCTTGCCATCCGGCAGGTACAGACTCATCCCATCTTCACCCCGCGTAATCAGTAACGCATCCACCCCGAGTGTTTCCCTTAACTCGAATGCCCGGCCCGTGAACAGTTCATTGCGGTCCATCTCCCCGTAGAACGATGCC
>JAPUJU010000157.1 GCA_027296025.1 bacterium | reverse complement strand
GAATTTTTCTGGCAACAGGTTTTCCCTTCCGGGCGCGCCACTTTCTCGACGATTATCTGAAACTCTTCCGGTTTTTCTTCAATAACGCGCGCGGGATTCGACGCGGTGGCTCGGCGACGCTCGACCTCGCCTACGTCGCCGCCGGGCGCGTCGATGCGTTCTGGGAGTTGACGCTCAGCCCGTGGGATATGGCGGCGGGTATTATCCTGGTTCGGGAGGCGGGCGGCACCATCTCCGATTTCTGGGGCGGTTCGAGTTCACTAGAGAGCGGGCATATCATCGCCAGCAACGGTCGGCTTCACGATTGGATGGTCGAGGCCATCGGCGACGTTTTTCCCCAGGGCACCGATCTTTCCATCTGACGCAACCTCCGAGAAAAGAAAACCCCCGCAGATCCATTACCTGCGGGGGTTTCCCGGCACACCTGCGGTTGAGTGTCAGTCGCAGTTCATGACCCATCTGCCGCGGTAGAAACCGCCGTTGCAGCGATCGCTGCGTTTCCACTCGCCCCTGAGCACGCCGCTGATTTTCAGGTTGCGGTCAACCCATTGGCCGGCGTACCAGCCGCCGTTCACTCGGTTGTCACCCCAGCGGCCCTTCATGATTCCTTCGAAGCGTCCCTGGGTGTCGATCATCTTGCCGAAGAACACCTTCTCACCGCTATCGTTTACGCCGTAGTTGCCCTTCATGAAGCCCTTCACCGACCCGTCGAAGGTCTCCCACTTGCCGAAGAAAACACCGCCCCTGCGCTCGGGATGATTCCGCCACGCGCCCCTCATGAAGCCGTTCGGGCACGAGATATCAGAGGGCTCAACCGCAACGAATGCGACGGCGTTCCCGTCATCGAGCGTGACGATTCGGTTCAGTCCGGGCAGCTCGCTGAGCTTGATCTCGGCCGAGTAAGGATCGGTTTTGAACGTCAACACCGTGGCCGACGAATCGATCGAAGAGTCGGCAGCGGCCGGGGTCGCGATAACACGCACGAGGATCCCGTCGAACCGTAGTTGGGTATAGGAGACCCACTCAATGAGTTCACGCTGTTCACGGCGAAGGATGCGATCTCGGTCTTCGAAACGAATCGTCCGCTTCAAAACGAGTACGCCCGGGTCAATTGAAAGGTAGCCGGACCAGTCTGTCCCGTTCACGATCGTGGAGTCTCGATTCAGATTCCCCCACGTGATCAAAAGGAAGAGCGGTCTGGTGTCGTTCGTCGCGATATCGCGGACGTTGGTGTCGTCCAGGATCGGGTCGTCGAACGTCGCGTCTTCAACGTATTCGGCCGCGATGTTTGGATCACCGAACGCAGGCGGCGTATCCATCATGTTGAACCCACCGTAGGGGTCGTTGAAGTCCACGAATTCGGACCGCGTCAAGAGGTCTTCGATTTCGCCTGGATTACCTTCAGTGGGTGAATCCGACGAACAGCCCGCCATGATGGCGAACATAGAAAATACGATCAGCAGCGCGATCCCCATGGGTATCCTTTTCATGGTTGTCCCTTCCTTTGTCTGCTGGCCTGTTGCGTGAGTCAATAAATTTACGCCTGTACACCGACCATTTGCAATCGAAGGGCCTTTTGCTTTTCAAGACGTATGAATTGTTGTAATCTACAGAGATACAATTGATTACGAAGAAAAAACCGTCGCGTGGCCACGGTTGAACAACCGTTTCGATGAACCTGCGGGTACACTTTCCGGCGGAGCGTGTCCTGTACGGAACACCGGCCGCTGCGTGTGATCTCCCCGTGCAGAGGGAAATATGGTGAGCGCAACTCCCGAGCTCAACAAGAAAAGGACCCCCGAGACGAAAGGACGCAAGACGGGAGCATCGGATCGCTACTCGCTCGGGCCCGCACAGCTCGACTTTCTCGTCTACGGGGGTGTGATCACTTTTGTTGTCGTGAGCGCGGTCTTCGCGATTCGGAACAACGACATCTGGTGGCATCTGGGGGTGGGTGCGGAAATGGTTCGGACGGGCGCTTTCATCCGAACCGACCCGTTCATGTTCAGCGTCCCTGGACAACCCTGGGCGCCGCACGCGTGGCTTGCGGGGCTGCTTTTCTACGCGATTCACGAAGCGGGATCGGCTGCCGGACTGGTTCTGTTGCGTGCGGTTCTCGTCGCAAGTATTTTCGTCGCCATCGGGCGGATCCTCAGGCGCTCCGGTGTGTCGCTCGTTCTAGCGGCGCCGATTGTTCTCGTCGTAGTCCTCAATGCCCACTCGAGGTTCATACTCCGGCCACACCTGTTCGAGTACCTGTTCATCGTAGTTCTCATCGGTCATCTCACGGCGAGCATGAAACAACGCGGCGCGCGGTTTTTCCTGTTACCCATTCTCCTGCAAATGCTGTGGGTGAACCTCCACGCAAGTTTTTATCTCGGCGTGGTCATCGTCGCATTGTTCTACATTGGCGAAGCGCTGTCAGCAAAACTGGCCCCAACAATTGGCTCGCGAGGTTTCCTGCATGGAGAACCGATTCACTATCGAGGCGTGATGATACTGCTCGGTCTCATGGTCGTCGCGTCTCTGATCAACCCGAGTCCGGTCGACTTTCTCACTGCGCCGCTGGGCGGTGAGCAGCGCGAGCTGCTGTCGAAGTACACGCTCGAGTGGCAGTCTCCATTCGACTCGAAACTGAGCAGTGCGACGTTTCACCCGTATCTCGAGATCCTTCTCGTGTTCGCCGCGCTTTCCATACTCGTGTCCCTGAAACGGCTGAGACTCTCATCGCTCCTGCTCGTGGGGTTTTTCACGCTGCTGATGCTGCAGGCGCACCGTTTCCGCGTCGAGTTCGGGCTCGTGGTTGCGATCCTCTCGGTCGAGCAACTCTCTGCGTCGAGAATCGTTATGAACCTGGGGAAAGGGTTGCGAAAGCGCGCTCCGGCCGCGACCATCATTGTTCTCGCTGCCTCGGTTCTGGTAAGCGTCCTTCTCGCGTACACGGCGCGCGACCGTATTGAGTTCAACGGGGCGGTCAGTAATCGGTTTCCCTCCCGGTCGTTCGCGTTCATCCGTGACGCCGGTGTCGGCCAGCGACCATTCCACACGGTTGGCTTCGGTTCCTTTCTTATCTGGGACCAGTTTCCGGAGCGCCGCTCGTTTATCGACGGACGGAACATTGACGCGGCCCTTTACCGGGATTTTCTTGAGTGCCAGACCCATTCGGTTGGGTTTAACAATACCGTTCGAAAATACGACCTGGACGCGTTTATTATTCCAATACCTGAAGACAGTGACGGCGGCATGCGAAACGTGCACACGTTTCTGACGGAGTCCGACGGGTGGGCGCTCGTTCACCTGGACCACGTCTCGTTTGTTTACGTGAAGAAAAGGAAGGTGCCCGGGGACTGGCTCGACCGAAACGCCTACCGGTTTTACAACCCCGTGACGTTCGGCAGCCGTCGCTTCAGTTCGGCGCAGCTCGATTCGGTCGAAGCGGAGTTGGGTCGCGCGGCGGATTCGGACCCCTCGTACGTTCGCCCTTCCCTCGATCACGCCCGTTTCCTGGCCATGGTTGGGGATGTTGGCCAGGCGAGAGGAGTACTTGAGCGTGTGCTACAAAAAGACCCCGGCAACGCCGAGGCGTCTGCACTTTTGAATCGGATTCGATAGCGGCTGGAAAAAATCACCAAGGGCAGCGGAAACGGTCAGACCAAAATCCACTGCCCTTGTTCTGGTGGGGACTCCAAACTGTGCAAGGTTTTCGCGTATCCCCTTCCTGCGTTCGATTTGAAGTAGCCGGTGCCGCTGTCCGTCACATCCTATTTTTCACTCGCACGGGACGATTGAGGTGGTTGCCGCATGTCCTCACTGGGCAGCACCGGCTTCTTCTGAAAACAACATAGTAGCGATTCTCCCATAAGTAAAATATAAAAAATATATTTGAATTATTGATAAAACCTATAGTACCCTCTCAGCAACAATCGGGTTGCCCTGTATACCCCGCGTCACCCTGGTTGGTTTCACGGAAGGCGGTTTTTCGATGTTGCCCTTCAATTTCAACCATCTCTACTATTTCTACGTCGCCGGCCGCAGCGGGAGTATCTCCGAGGCGGCCCGCGAGC
>JAPUJU010000156.1 GCA_027296025.1 bacterium | reverse complement strand
TTTCTCGAGGCGGTGAACAACGATGGCGTAAGCGCGTACCTCGCCAGCGCGGGCACGACGTATATCGCGAATCTCCGCGTGGATTATCGGGATGGCCGATATCGGATTCCGATTCCCAGGGTCAACCAGCGGTCGGTGGGGCTTGTGGTGTTGGAGGAGTGGGAGGCGTTCCGTAGCGATCCGGTGCCATCTACGGCAACACGGTTCGGAGCGACAAAGGAAACGAACTTCGTGATCTGGAAGCTTCCGAATCCGTCAGGGGGCAGAAACGGTGTTTCGCGCTAGCTTCGCTTTGCGCTCTTTGACAATGTTGGCACACGCCAGCGTAAGACCAAATATCATCCACACGAAGAACACGCTCACGTAGTCCGCCGGTCGTTGAAAGTCCGTTCGCCCGATCGCGGCAAGGCGAACCAGGAGCAGAATGTTGCAGATCGCCAGTACCGTACCCGTGAACGTGCCCTGCGCTGCAGGGCTCCGGTACGCCAGGGAGATCCTGAACAGTTTGTAACGTACGAGCAGAAAAGCAATCAGCCCGAAGATCCCGAACGTATAGAGGACAAAGATGTATGAATTGTGAGGCCACGCCTTCTTATCCAAACCTGTTCCCGTATCGTAGTACGGTCCGTGCCCGATGAAAATATGATCGAGGCTCCCCTTCAGGGCTGGAATCCAGGCGCCCGCTCGGTTGTTCGGAATTCCCTTTTCGAAGGTTGTTTCCGTCACACGCTGTGTCACCGAGACGGCGTAGGAATGTTTGCGGATCGCGATTTCCGCCCCGATGAGCAGTGCCATAAAGAGGGATCCAACAATAATGACGCGTCCCAGGGAGAGGTGCCGTCTGAACACGTAGCCGGAATACAAGATGCCGATCAGCATTGACAGAAATGCGCCTCGATTCCCTGTTGCCAGCGTGACGAAGAACGTCATGGCGAGCATGCCAAGCCACACCGTTCTTGTTATCGGGTTCCGGGTGCGGATCAGGTGCAGCGTCATGAAAAACATCCCGATGACGGAGTAGTCGGACAGCACCGAGTGACTCGCAACCGCACCGGTCAGGCGAACGCCTTCGACGCGCTGCCCCAGTTCGCCGGGGCTTCGAACGTTGATCCAGCCCGGAATCAGGTCTGACGTCGGCGCCACGAGTTGCAATAAACCTGTGAGCGCAAGAAGTCCCGAAGACACCGCAATGAGCCGTGTGAACGTAGCGAGCTTGTTTTCGTCGTCCACAAACCGCACAATCAAGTAGCAGTAAGCAATAACGGCGAGTTCCAGCCATAGAAGTTTGAGGCTCTGAGCGAAGTAGCCGGGTTCCACGTTGAAGAACGAGACGATGAACGCCGCGAGATAAAACCAGATATACTTGTCGAGATCGGTTCGTGTGAAAAGCGGGATATTGGCAGAGTGTGCTCGAACCACCCACAGCAGCGCAATCAATGTCAGGAACACGACATTCGTGCTCGTAAGGGCGATCCCACTCGGAAACGGGAAAAGGACGACGAACATGTATAACGAGAACACCATCTCGAAGCGCAGCAAAATCACGAGCACCAGGAAGAGCACGAGCACCTTCACGGTGCGGCCCGTCGGCGCGAGGATCTCCTTGGCGAGAACGTAGGACGCCATCGTCATGACCCCGGCGAGGGGAACATACTTCCACGCCCAGTCGGCGATGTTCTTCGAAACGTTTACGGCGCGCATGTGCGCTCCTTCTTTCCGGTGGTTCTCACGCCTCTTTTACTTTCGGTCCTTAACCGGTATGACCGCCTTCAACCCCAACCATGTCTCGTCGACGGCACACACCTTGATGTCCACGAGGCCGCTCTTCAGAATCGAGTGGCGCACCCGGTTTCCGTCGAGGTCCGTCTTTACGCCCGATGTTTTCTTTGGCCATGAAACCCAGATCATACCGTTGGACACGATCTTTCGCCGGCAACTGGCCAGGCGCCGGTTGAGATCCGCGCTTCCCCGAACGAACAGATGAATAAGATCAAACGCCGCCCCGCGCATCGACTCACTCTTCTCCACACCCGACGGAAGCGATCCCAGAAGGCCCCAGTAGTTTTCCGGCGCGCTCAAGACCGCGATCCGAAACCCATCTTTGATGCCGAGCTTTGCGACGAGGGGACGACCCGAATAACCGACGGTCATGTCATCAAACTGCGGTGTACGCCGGGCGAGGGACCGCTCCGAAAACGACTCGATTCTCCACTAATTTTACCAGAACTGTGGGGCCCTCATCCACATAAAGCGTACCTTGGTCGTTACATGCAAGTGCATTGTTCCTTATATGATACAGTTATTACCTAGAGTTTCGTGCGAATCTATGCACACTCGATGCTTCTGCTGGCATCCCGACTATTCACCGACGAGTTGAACCACAACGCGCCGGCTGCGCGGTTTGTTGTCAAAGTCGGCAAGGACGACCTGCTGCCAGGTCCCCAGCATCATCCTGCCGTCAGAAAACGGAATGGTCAGCGATGTCTTCAGAAAGAACGACCGCAGATGAGAGAACCCGTTTCCGTCGTGCCAGGTCTCGTCGTGGTGGTAAGATCGGTCGGAGGGAAACAATTTCTCAAAGAATTCGGGGACATCCTTGAGCAGCCCCGGTTCATATTCGAGCGTACTGATCGCTGCGGTTGAGCCGACAACCGCGACGCAGGCTATCCCATCCTTCAAACGCGACTTCTCGAGCGCATCCTGAACGTTCGAAGTAATGTTTTCGAGGTGGCAGTATCCGCTGGACTCCACCGTGAAATCAAATGTAGCGACCGACATTGCGATGAAAGCGTAGCAGAGGAACGGGACGACGACCAGCCCATATCGTCGGCCCACGGGCTATGTGATCATTGTGAGTTTGCGAACCTGCGTGGCGGCGCCGGCCTGGACTCGGAGCAGATACACACCGCTGGCGACTCGGGTACCTGCGTCGTCACGGCCGTCC
>JAPUJU010000155.1 GCA_027296025.1 bacterium | reverse complement strand
ACCGTCGGCCTTGCCTGGGCGCTGCATTGGACCGGCGAGACCGGCGAGGCGATTCGCCTGCTCGACCAGAACCCCGATAACTCTGACGTGGCTCTCGCCCGGACGGCGATTGAGTCCGATCGGAGGGCCCGTGGTTTACTGACCTATTCCTACCGAGACAACAACACCGACGGTGAATTCAGCCTCTTGCGTGGCATGGCCTACGGGTGGTCGCGCTACCGTACCCAACTTGGTTTCGATGCAGCCGTCGGTCGCCTGACGAACGACCCCTTTCCTCGGATCGACCGCACGGAAATAGTCGGAACGTTGTGGCACCAATTCAACTCGACCTTTGGTCTGATGCTTCGCCCGGGATACCAGTGGAACCGGTATCCATCCATCGTTCCTCCGGGGAAAACAGATCCCACCGAAAATTTTGACCTGATGATCTGGGACGCTTACCTCACTGCCCGCCGCGACTGGCTGCGTCTGGACATCGGATCGGCACGCACGACGCTTGATATACCCGTCGCCCTCTACAATCACATTTATATAACCGGAGGGAATGTGGGGCTCGACTGGCGATTGAATCCCCAGGTGATTACCGATTGGGAGGTCCGTTACTCCGAATACAGTGACGGCAACCAGCGTTTCGACTTTCAGCAGGGTTTCCACTGGACACCGAAATGGCGTCCATTCACCAGCCGGAGCAACTACGTTGTGCTCACGCAGGGACTCCAGTACTTCAACTTCAGCGAGACCCTGGACAACGGATACTTCGACCCCGACGAATATATTGTGATCTTTGGTGGGATACGGCTCGTTACCGATTTGAGCACCCGCACGCGCCTCGACGTGTACGGACGGCTTGGGTCCGAGCGCCAGACCGGGCTCGACTGGCAGGCGGTGTCAGCGTTCGGTATCGCGCTCCGCGTGCATGCCCGGAGTGCCGTCTTTTTTACCGCGGGTTACGACTACAACGACTCGAGTGTGGCCTCCCCCGGCGGCTTTGAGTCCCACGCTTTTTACATCACCGCTGACATGGGATTGAGGCGTTAACCTGTGGCCAAAAAAACGAATTTGAAGAAAATAACCTGGGCAGCCTGGAGTGGTTTCATCTCGGTTGCGCTCGTAGTGATCAGTTTGTTCACGGCGGGTTGCTCCAATTCGACAAACAACACAGCGACCACGCCGCCGCACGGTAACACTATAGCGGAGGCGGGATCACCGAGTGTGGATGATGATCGATCGATTCAAAACACAATATTGTTCGACGATACATCCCCTGGTGTCCCCGTTCTCTGCTATCACTTCTTTCGCGGTCCGACGGGTGTATTCGATTATGTTCGGATTCTCGGCGCACTTTTTCTGAACCTGCCGCTGCTCGGCGACTACGACCTGTGGACACTCTCGCAAGCGTCGCTCGATCGGCAGCTCAAGCATCTCAGGGAAGAGGGTTACGAGTCGATCGGTCTGGCCGACCTCACCGAGTGGCGGCTCGGTCGTCGGGCGCTGCCGCCGAGGTCCGTGGTGATCACGTTCGATGATGGGGACCGGAGTGTGTTGGAGTTTGCCGCGCCGGTACTCGAGCGGTACGATTTTAGCGCCGTTGTCTTTGCCGTTACAGGGCGGGTTGGCGAAGAGTGGAGCGAGGTGACCGGGATGACCTGGGACGAATTGCGGGCACTGCAGGACTCGGGACGGTTCGTTATCGAGTCACACACAAACGCGATGCATTACAAAGTAAGAACAGTTGACGGGATGAAGCCGATTTTCCTAGCCCTCAGCGACGGGGAGTACGAGATTCCCGGTGAAGACTGGAAAAGGTTTGTCTTCGAGGACCTGAAAGCCTCGCGCGAGGCGATCGAGAGAGAACTCGGGCGCAGGTCCGACTACCTTGCCTGGCCATACGGGACGGGCGATGCACTGGTCGACAGCCTTGCCGTGGCGGCAGGGTTCAAAGGCATCTGCTCGCTGGAGGCCGGCACCACCCGGCGTCATTCGACGCTACCCGATGGGCTCGCCGGGTCCGCAGGGGATACCGGCATGGCGATCGTCACCGCAGGCTCCCCTCCGGGCCCATCCCATCCGCCGACCGATACGACAATGGCGTGGAGCCTCTATGAGCTACCACGGCTTACGATCACAGCTCGCACCTCACTCCGCGGGTTCAAGCGAATGCTTGCAGACTAGTTCGGTTATCGGCGACTACTCGGTGATCGAGGCGCAACCCGCTTCCCCCGCTCCGTGCGGGTTGGCGGGTTTTCCATGCCGGTATGGTTGGGTCGGGCGCGTAAGGACGGGGGTTCACGGCGAGTTCCGCAGTGCGCTGACGAGGGACATGTTGCCATGTCCCAGAAGTTCGTTAGCAGTCACGCGGGTCCTGTCGCTGATTACCCCCACCGTGCTCGCAAAGCTGCGCGCGGCGGGGGACCCCCATCAGCGCCACCCGCGTGAGAAAGACGGGGAACTTCCGGGACACGACACTAGTTTCTCCTTACAAAGTCGTTGACCATTGCCGCGACCTCGTATTTTCATCTAGATTCACGGGGCACGCGATCCAGACACGCCCGGTCGAAACGCCTGGCGGGAACCCGCAGCCGCATAAACGGGAGGAAAGATGAAAGCTTTTGTTGCCGAATTCATCGCTACGTTCGCGCTTATTTTCGTCGGTGTCGGGGCGATTGCCAGCAACTACATTTCCGGGGGCGCAGCCGGGCTGACGGGGATCGCCCTAGCGCACGGTCTTACCATTGCGGTCATGGTTGGCGCGATCGGCGGGGTCAGCGGTGCACACATCAATCCTGCGGTGACCATCGGCGCGATGGTGACAAAGCACATCGCACCGGCGAAAGCCGCGGGCTATATCGTGTCGCAGTGTCTGGGCGCCATTGCAGCAGCCGCGCTCATCAAGCTGTGCGTTCCCGCGAGCGCGCTCGCAGCAGTCGGAATGGGGACGCCGGCGCTCGGCGACGGTATTTCGGTCGGGCAGGGGCTCCTCACCGAGATTATCCTTACGTTCTTCCTCATGTTCGTGATCTACGGCGTCGCGATCGATAAGCGCGGCCCGACAAAAATCGCCGGACTCTTCATCGGTCTGACGATTACGCTGGACATTTTCATGGGCGGACCGATCAGCGGTGCGGCGATGAACCCGGCCCGTCATCTCGGACCGGCACTGCTCGGCGGCGGGCTGCAGAACCTGTGGATCTACTGGGTCGGTCCGATCGTGGGCGCCGTGCTGGCCGCGCTCGTTTACCAGAACGTGCTGGAAGAAAGAACCCAGGGTTAGCTGGTCTTACCTGCCGAAGAGATTGACCAGAAAGAGGCTCAGTGCGGGCCAGTACGTAATGATCACCAGGCCGAGGAGCAGCAAGAACAGGTACGGCAGACTCGCCAGGTAGAGCGTTACAACGGGCAGGTTGAAGCGGTAGGACGAGATGAAGAGATTCAGTCCGACCGGCGGCGTCAGGTAGCCGATCTCGAGATTCGTCAGGAAAATGATGCCGAGGTGAACGGGGTGGACACCGAAACCTAGGGCCACCGGCACGATCAGAGGAACCACGACGATCAGGGCCGAGAAGATATCCATCAGGCATCCGATGGCGAGCAGGAAAAGATTCAACAACAGGAGGAATGTGTATTTGCTTGAAATGTATTTCTGCATCCAGTCCAGGATGAGCAACGGCACTTCGGCATCGATAAGATAGTTCGTCATCGCCGTCGCGCAGGAGAGAATCAGCAGAATCCCGCCCACCAGTGTCATGCTCTCCGCGATTATTGACGGCAGCTTGCTGAGCCTGATGTCCTTGTAAATAAGCACTTCAACGACGAACGCGTACAGAGCCGTGATCGCGGCGGCTTCCATGACCGTGAACGTTCCTGAGTAGATTCCGCCCAGTATGATGAACGGCAGCGGGACTTCCCATGCGGCTGCCTTGAGTGCGCCTCCCATCCGGCGCAACGAGAAGCGGTAACGCTTCACACCCTGCCTGCGGCCCATCCAGAGCCCGTACGCCGACAGGACCACAACGAGGAGGATTCCGGGCAACAGCCCGGCCAGAAAAAGGTCATCGATACTCACCGACGCCACATACCCGTAGATGATGAGCGCCAGACTCGGCGGAAAGAGAAGCCCGAGGCTCCCCGACGCCGTCACTAGACCCAGAGAAAACTTCTTCGAGTACCCTTCCTTGATAAGCGCAGGGAAGAGAAGCCCGCCCATCGCAATGATCGTTACGCCCGAGGCCCCCGTAAGTGCCGTGAAGACGGCACACGATATCAGCGCGACGACGGAAAGCCCGCCCGGAAAGAACGCATTGGAGAGCCGAACGAGACGATCCGGCATGCGGCTGCGCGCAAACAGGTAGCCGGCAAACGTAAACAACGGGATCGCGATGAGAAGGGGGGAGCTGGCGAGCGTGTACATCGATACGCCCACCGACGAGATACTGATTTCCTCCGCGTGGAACGCAAAGAGCGCAATACTCCCAAGCACCGCGAAAAGCGGAAGCCCGAAAAGAACGAGCAGGCCAAGAAGGATCGCAAAGAGAATCGGCATCCGCTACTCCGGCTCGAGACTCGTGTCGGGGGCTGCGTGGTCATTGGTGACGAGGTTGTCCACGGGGTTGGGGTCGTCCCACTCGGTGTGCTTTTCCTCGGGAAGCAGAATCAGGTTCACGAAACTTCGATAGGTGATGAGAAAGAAAGCAACCGGAAGAATCAGCTGCAGCACCCACACCCCAATGCCGAGGAAGGCTGTGGTACCAAAGTCCTTTTCATCGGCGACAAGTTTGGCAGCCGCGAGCCCGAGTATCGACGCCGCGATTGCCGTCGCCAGATAGACGATCCGGTCACGGATGGGACGCATCCGTTCGGGAAGAATACGTGTTAAAATATCGATGTTGATATGCCGCAGGCGTGCCGTCGCGAGAACTCCGCCCATGCACCCGAGCCACAGGACGATGTGGCGCATCAACGGGTCTGCCCACAGGATGCCTGTGTGAAAGAAGTTTCTGAGTACGATTTGCAGACAGCCGAAGAAGATCAAAGCCAGCAGTAGAACTGACACGAACGCCACTTCCACCACGCCTGTGAACTGGAAAAACCGTTTCAGTCGCGACGATTTCTCGAGGAACGCGCGAACGCCGGCGAGTATCAGTGCTGAGAGAACAATGACGATGTAGAAGGTCGTAAAGTCCACGAGCACCTGAACGGTTCGAGTCTGCGCGAAGCTACTTGCTCTTACGATACTGTTCGACGATGGTCGTCACGCGTTCCAGTAGCTCCTTCGGATAGAGCGTTCCGATTCCGTCGCCCCAGGCCGTTCTGCCGGTTGTGAAGAAAATGTTCTTGGTCGCTGCGTCGATGGTCAGCAGTTCAACCCCTTCTTTGCGGATCGCTGCGATCGCTTCGACATTCTGAACCCGCGTCTTCTCGACGAGAATGTTGGAATAGTGGGCCGAGAGCTCCTCGAGAATCGTGAGGTCTTTCGGCGACACTTTCCTGACGGCCTTTTTCGAGAGGAGCATCGCCCCGAAGCCGTAGGTGATCGGCACATCCGTCATGTACTTGACGCGCGTGAACCACTGCAGGGCAATGCAGGCAAGGGGTGGCGCGTACACAGCGTCAACCACACCCATTTGAAGGGATGTCAGGACGTCGGGCAAAGCAAGTGGAATGGGAGAGATATTAAAGGCCGCAAAAAACAGCTCGGCCAGTTTGTCTCCCGACCACGTCCACACCTTGGCCCGTTTCAGTTCCGTCGGCGAGTGTATCGGAGTGTTCGAGTACAGGTAGACGAAGCCCACATCCGCCCAGCCG
>JAPUJU010000154.1 GCA_027296025.1 bacterium | reverse complement strand
CCCAAAACGCTCCCCTTTCAGCGCGTCCACAGGATGCGCTTCTTTCAACCTGCGAACACTGGTCGGTTCGTGTTCTTTCCGAACTATAACAACAAGTTGAGGTCGGTACAAACGCTTATGTTGCCCCTTCGTCAGGGCCGGTTTCGAGCTTGTGTACCGTCCGGAACAGCGAATCCACTAATCGGATGGGATGGCGCCCTTTGCGACGGTAGTGGCCGGGAGAACCCCTCTATTGGTACCAACATTGCATCGCCCTACATGTCTCGAAGCCCGAGTTGGAGGCACGGGGACGGGAAGGAAGTATCGGAAATCGAAAGAAGTTCATTAACAACCGGTAGATCTACCCGGAGGGGTACCCATGCAAGCAACATACGGAATCATTCGACACGTGCTCATCGTTCTTGTACTCGGTTTCGCGTTCGGCTGCGGGGCATCAGAGGACAAAACCGCGGAGAAAGAACCCGTCGACTGGGATGAAAAGAAACAAACGACGTTCGGTCGTGCCGTTCAGAGAGCACACCACGTCGGCGACTCACGTTCGGACATTGCCAACCCACGATTGGGTGAATGTGTCGTCTGTGACCAGCCTGTGGACTATCAGCACTTTGCCGTCGTTCGGGGCTAGAACAACGCGTTCGATTCGGCTGCCTGTGCTGACAAGTTTCAGTTGGAGACGCAGGTTAATCTGGCTAGTTACTAGGGGGCTACCTCTGGCTCATGACGGCCGTTCGAACATGCGACGGCTCGTCCACCTCCGTCCATGCGAAAACGATCTCGTCGCCGTTCGCGACCATGCGCGGAAAACCACTCGCCCTTTCCTTGCTGGTGGGGCTGGCTACGATCGCAGGATCGATCCGCCCGTCGGCGTAGACACGACGGACTCGCACTTCCGCTTCCTCCAGAGCAATTTCGAGCCAGCTGACGAGCGCCGAACCGTCATCGAGTAACACAACGTCGACGCGTCCCAGCGGGTCTCCATCGTCGATGTCGATCGGGGCTCCCCATGACCGTCCACCATTTGATGAAAATGCGACTCGCGCACTGGCGTCGTTGTCGGCGTTCGTAAACCAGGCGCACACGACACGATCGCCGCTGGCGTCGAGCTCAGGCCCGTTCACGGGACACCCGGCAACTGCCCACCGGTCGTCGCAGATAGTCGCCGGCGAGGACCAGGCGCCGGACTCGAAGCGGACGACGGATATGTCACGCACTTCATTCTCGGACCGGTCGCGATACGCCACAATCGCGCCGTTCGCCGTGAGAGCGGCGGAAGTCGGACAGCAATCACAGGTGCGCTCGTCGAGAACCGTTTCGTTGCGCAGCTCTCCCGACTCATCGAGGATCGCTGAGCGGAGAGTCATGTTTTTCCCGCCACCGTGATCATCGCCTTCGCCTCCCGACGCCGCGAAGTTGCGTCCGTCCAGCCACACAATCAGGACGTCTCCCTCGGACCATGGCAGCATCGATACGAACCCGTGTTCCGTCTGGGTGCCGTCCGTGTGCGGGATAAGTGGCCGGGTCCAGGCGGCGCCGTTGTCGATCGAGCGGCTCACAACCACATCGTACGCGTACGTGTCGTCACCACTCTTTTGAAGCCAGTGGGCTGCGAGTGTCCCGTTTGGGAGGCGAACGAGGGACGGAAAATCTGCCCAGTTGACGAACCAGTTCTCGCCTTCGGCAACGGTTTTGGCAGGAGCCCACCCACCGTCCTCCCGCTCGGAAAAGCGAAGCGCATGTCCACCGTCCACCGGCTCAATCCAGCTGAGGTACGTGTGCCCGTCGATCGAGGCAAACAGGTTCGGTTCACCGGCTCCGTCACCGGCAGGTGATTTGAGAGGAGTGATCGAAAGCTGCTCATCCGGTCCGCTCGAACACGAGCACACCAGAACAAGAAGCGCTGCGAAGAGACATCGCAGGAGATTTTCAGCGCGCTCTCGTATGTTCATATTCTTCAAATTCGCCCTCAATTTGCTACGGGGTTGACACAAACCTGCTCGCCGTGATTGTGAACCATGCGACGTCGGAAATCAATTAGTATCCAACGGAGTGTGTGGTTCAATCGTGGTCGGCCGCCTCGCGACCACCTCGCCCCGTTGGGACCTCTGGAGAACGGCCACCCGGGGATCAATCGGAACATACACTTCGAGATATCCGTACGGTACACTGTCGACGCGCCCCCCGGCGCCTTGAAGCACGAATTCTGAACAGGCTACGTTAAGGAGGAGGGAATGTCCCGATTGCGGATTTTCGCATGGATAAGCATCGCACTTCTGGTAGGGGGAGCTACGGCCGCACAGGCACAGGCGCCTTTTCCACCGATCCCGTCCTACTACGATCAGCTTCAGTTCAACCTGACATCACCGACGGCGTACAGCACCGCGATCGGCGGGTACGCAAATCCTGCCGTCTACGGCATGTTGCCCGGCGGAGAGACCATTTACGCCTGGTCCGACCAGGACAAGAAATTCTCGGAACTCGGCGACTGGGGATTGTTTCTCGGGGGAAGCCACCTTGGATTCGGACTGACCCGCAACAAGTTCACACCGACTACCGGCGGCGAACTCGGTGTGACCGACTGGCGGATCGCTCTCGCCGAAGAGTACGAAGGGACCTCCGTCGGGTTCGGGTTCGGATGGACGACGGGAGACGAAACGCTGGTCTTCGCCAATCGAAGCAATGTTTTCCAGGTAGGTCTCGCACAGAGGCTGGGAGGGTATGTATCGTTCGGCCTCAACTGGGACTTCGCCCTCCAGGACGCGTACAACAAAGGACTTCTCGACATAGCGATACGTCCGCTTGCTTCTGAGCTGCTCGTTCTGTTTGGTGACTGGGAGTTGCCCAAGGGTGCGGCCGCGAAGGACTCGCCCTGGAGTCTCGGTGCGATGGCGGACATCGGACCGGGGATTCAGCTTGCCGGGCGATATTTCGACGATCATAGCTTCTCGTTTTCGATCGATTTCCTCTTTGGTCCCGGGCCGCGGCTGGGCGGCAGCCCACGATACAACTCGGACGGAGATCACACCGGTACGACGTACGAAGTGCGGCTTGGGTTTCCCGATCCGAGCATCATCGAACGGTCACTCAGCAAGAACAAGTCATATGTCCACATGAACATGAAGGGTCCGGTTCGCTACCGCCGGTTTCGGTACTTCGACACGACCAAATCACTGGCCGGGATCCTCCACGACATTGAGCTGGCGAAGAGCGATCCGGCCGTCAGCGGGATCGCGATGAACCTTTCCGGAATGACGGTCAGCCGCGGCAAAGCCTGGGAAATCGGTGAAGCGCTGAAAGACTTCCAGACGACGGGGCGGCACGTCGTGATATATGCGGACTACCTCGGGATGAATGAATTGCAGGTCGCGAGCGCAGCCGACCGGATCGTGTTCGATCCGGAAGGCATCGTATTCATTCCCGGGTACACGCTCTCGAGAACATACGTCCGGGATGCCCTCGACAAGCTGGGAATCGGTTTCGACGAGTGGCGTTTTCTGAAATACAAGTCGGCGATGGAGGCGTTTTCGCGAAAAGAGATGTCCGAGGCAGATCGTGAACAACGGTACGGACTGATTGAAGATTTCTATGCGACAACGCGCAGCTCTGTGGCTTCGGGAAGAGGTATCGCCGAAGCGACGTTCGACGAATGGGTCGATAAGCAGGTGCTGATCAGCGCGCAACAGGCGCTGGACATGAAAATCGTCGACAAACTCGGACGCTGGGATGACGTTCGCGACGTAATCAAAGATCTCGAAGGTGAAAGCAAGCGGTACATGGCGCGCGTGTCGCTCGAGGGCAATCGCGTTCCGAACCGCGACTGGCAACAGCCGCCAAAGGTCGCCGTTGTCTACGCGCTTGGTTTGTGCGCGATGGACAGTGGCATCCGGGCGCGAGCGCTGGAGAAAGTGTTTCTGCAACTCCGCGATGACAGCCGGTACAAGGCCGTCGTTCTCCGTGTCGATTCTCCGGGGGGAAGCGCCATGGCGTCCGATCGAGTCGCCGTTGCACTGAAAAAGTGCGCGGAGAAAAAGCCCGTCGTGATATCACAGGGTGACGTGGCAGCGTCGGGCGGGTACTGGCTTTCCATGTACGGCAACAAGATCTACGCACAGCCGGGTACGATCGTGGGGTCGATTGGCGTGATCGGTGGCTGGATCTGGAACGACGGACTCGGAGACAAACTGGGACACACCTCGGACAACGTCTCCATCGGGAAGCACGCGGACTTGTTTGCCGGCATGCGTATCCTCCTTGCGGGACCGAAGATTCCGGATCGCAATATGACACCGGAAGAGCGCGAACTGCTGATGGATCACTTGAAGACCTTCTACGACGCGTTCGTGGAAAAGGTGGCCGATGGCCGCAACATGACGTCGAGCGAAGTGCAGAACCTCGCGGAAGGCCATGTGTTCAGCGGAGTCGATGGCAAGGAAAACGGCCTGGTCGACGAGATTGGTGGCCTGAGCGCAGCGATTATGGCCGCGCGCGAGCTGGCGGGCATCGATCCGGATGAAAGAGTCGAGATCGTCGCGCTTCCGCGGATGCCGTCGTTCGATTTCTCGGCGTTGCGTCCGGTACCGGGGATTGGAGGTTGGCTTTCTGGGCTGTGGGGTGGGGAGCCGGTTGCCGCACCGGAAACTCTGGAAAACTACGAGTGGCTGTACCTGAAAAGCGTTATCGAGCGCCCGGGACGGCCCCTCTATATGCTGCCGCCGGACCTGTACGTCGATTCGGAAGATTTTGGTGCAGCTCCCTGATAGTGAGCCGCGCGGTACTCCGATTCCCCCTGAGAAGGGCGGGGCCAGACGCCCCGCCCTTCTCTTTGGGTTGCCGCCCTCTGGACTCTCAGGACTGCTGGCCCCGACGTCGCCGGGTCCAGTATCGCCTCAACTAGCGTTGCGTGACAAGGCAACCGATCATGGCGCCGACCGTACGGGCGCCAGCGCAAATCGTGAAACAGTGCAACTGTGCGCCAGGTAAGAACCGGCAGGTCAATGCACACGAAACTACCGCGGCTGCCGTACCCGAGCATCGAGCCCACTGCCGCCAGCTGAAAATCGCGGCGGCCGTATCCGGACCCGGTACGTCAAGCGGCCGCAACAGTTGAAGAATGACATTCTCCGCAAAGCGCAACAGATTCCTGCGGTCGTATATGGGTCCGTCATCATCGATGATCGCAAATCGCGCGGGTACGGTGTATGTCCGCCCATCGCGCCAGAGGTGAAAAATGTAAACGGCCTCCACGTCCTCCGTATCGGGTCGGGTCATCGGCAGGATGGCCATCCCCTCCAGCTCGCCGTCCGAGAACCTTCCTTCGAGAACGAACGCATGTTCCGGACGCACCTCGTAGCCTTTGTCGACGAAGAACTCCACGCCGGCCTTCCCCTGCAGGTTTTCCGCGAACGCCTCCAGTGTTCGGGCCGTATGGCTGTTTTCCGGGGCGTAATACTCGACGACGAACCCGTTGTTTCCCACCTCTGTTATGTCTGCCACCTTGCCCGGCGGTGTTGCCACCGGTGTCACCGTTTCGCGTTCCGTACAACCAGCTATCCAGACCATCGCTCCGATCATGAGCCAAACGATTTTCCTCATCACATACCTCCCATCACATCCCCACACTCTTGCGCAACCCTCCATGGGTTGCCACCGCCGCCGGTCCGCTGACGTCCGTGCGTTGCCGCCGGCCCCGTTCTGAAAAGCACGTTCCGTACCTCTCGGGCGCCCCGTTTCAAGTATATACAGAGAAACGGGTTGAGGGACACGTGGCGCCACGATGCGCATCGCCTCCGGGCGCGATGGGTTCGCCGCGCGCGCGGAGCTGTATACAACTTCTCGAATGATAGGCGCTTCC
>JAPUJU010000153.1 GCA_027296025.1 bacterium | reverse complement strand
CCGGCGGCTTCGTGGGCCGGCGGGCGCGTATTCGATCCGCCCTCGTAGAGGCCGCCTTCAAATGTTTTGTAGAGGCCGGTCCCGAGATCATAGATGGATTGAATCGGGGTCTGTGGATTGCACACCTGCGCGTACGCGACCGTACCCGCGAAAAAAGCGTTTATCGCGGCAACCGTAACGGCCTTCACCATTTGCCGGGTGCACACTGGTCAGGTCCTTCGGGTATGGGTTCGTCTTTCCCATGGGCAGTCATCTGCTATAATAGACCGTCGATGCTATGTCGCGGGATAAAAATGCCCAGAATACTTCTCATTCACTGGAACGCCGCTACGACGTGACGAAGAACTATTACGAGTCGACTGAACTCGAGACGGATTTTCGCACCACTTGGAAGAGGCCTTGAGATCGAAACCGGTACGTTCTGGAGGTAGTTGAGTTACCGGGTTCTATAGACAAACCGCTTCTTCGGGATTCGCTTGACATCGTTACGAAGGGCGCCGTACTATTAACTCAATTCCGTCAGGGGTATCCGGCACGTGCCGGGTTGAGACATCACCCTTGGAACCTGATCCGGTTAATACCGGCGTAGGGAAGGCGGTGCTGACATTGAGGGACACGGGTTCTCCCGTTGGTTCCCGATCGAACCGAGCCGCCGGATCCGCCGTGCGGCTTTTCTCGTTCACAGGGCCGCCGAGTTCTACCAAGGAGGTATCTTTTGCGTTCTCTCTCAAAAAAAACATCCCAACAGTCTCCGGTGATCGGAGCAATCACGCCCGGCGCCGACTTTCAGACGGTGTTCCCGAATTCCAGAAAGATTTTTGTCGAAGGTCCCAACGGAATCCGTGTCCCGATGAGGGAGATCTCACTCTCCGGCGGTGAGCCGCCGCTTCGCGTGTACGACACGAGTGGCCAGCAGGGAGAGGCCGTCCGCGGCGGGCTCCCGCCGCTCCGGAGCCAATGGATTCGAGGCCGAAACGATGTCGAAGAGGTGGAGCCGCTCGCTGTGAGTTTCGGGAAGAAAGACGATGCGGTGATTCCCGACGGTCTCAAACGCAGGAGACTCCGCGGAACGTCGACGGTGACGCAGATGCACTATGCCCGGCGCGGCGAAATCACCCCCGAAATGGAGTTCATCGCGATTCGCGAGGGCATGAGGCCTGAGTTCGTACGGGATGAGGTGGCGAGGGGACGCGCTATTATTCCTGCGAACGTCAATCATCCGGAAATCGAGCCGATGATCATCGGCCGAAATTTCAAGGTAAAGATCAACGCGAACATCGGCAACTCGGCGGTAACATCTTCGATTGACGAAGAAGTGGAAAAACTTCGCTGGTCCACGCTGTGGGGAACCGACACCGTGATGGACCTGTCAACCGGCGACAACATTCACCAGACGCGCGAATGGATTCTCAGAAACTCACCCGCTCCGATCGGGACGGTACCGTTGTACCAGGCGCTCGAGAAAGTGGGAGGCGCCCCCGAAGACCTCACCTGGGAGGCATACCGGGACACACTTATCGAACAGGCGCAACAGGGCGTCGACTATTTTACCGTCCACGCGGCCGTGCTGCTTCGATACATCCCAATGACCGCCGAGCGGATGACCGGGATCGTTTCACGTGGCGGGGCGATTCTTGCGAAGTGGTGCCTCGCGCACCACAAGGAGAACTTCACGTACACGCACTTCGAGGAGATATGCGAGATCATGAAGGCGTACGACGTGTCGTTTTCACTCGGTGACGGGCTGCGTCCCGGAAGTATCGCGGACGCGAACGACGAGGCGCAGTTCGGTGAACTCAAGACGCAGGGTGAGCTGACGAAGATTGCGTGGAAGCACGATGTCCAGGTGATGTGCGAGGGGCCTGGTCACGTGCCGATGCATCTCATAAAGGAAAACATGGACAAACAGCTCGACTGGTGTCACGAGGCGCCGTTTTACACGCTTGGCCCTCTGACCACGGACATCGCACCCGGTTACGATCACATGACGAGCGCTATTGGTGCCGCGATGATTGGATGGTACGGAACAGCGATGCTTTGTTACGTAACACCGAAGGAGCATCTTGGCCTACCGGATCGCGACGATGTCAAGGAAGGCGTCATTGCGTATCGGATCGCCGCACACGCCGCCGATCTTGCAAAGGGCCACCCGCACGCGCAGGAATGGGACGACGCGCTGAGCAAGGCGCGGTTCGAGTTCCGATGGGACGATCAATTCAACCTTGCACTCGATCCCGTCACCGCAAGGGCATATCACGACGAAACGCTTCCCGCGGACGGTGCAAAGGTCGCTCACTTCTGTTCGATGTGTGGGCCGAAGTTCTGCAGTATGGAGCTTTCGGCACAACTTCGACAGTTCGCCGCAGAGCGTGGTATTGGGGAAGACGAGGCTCGTCGTCGAGGCATGTCCGGAAAGTCAGAGGAATTTCTGAGTCAGGGCGGCGAAATCTACGTAAAGAGACCGGACGCGTGATGACAACTCTCCGTTTTGGAGTCGATGGACGGTTTGCTTGATAGACCGGAGGGAGCGTGTGCGCTGTATGTGCTTGCCCACGGTGCAGGCGCTGGAATGCGTCATCCGTTTCTGGCCAGGACCGCGGAGTTGCTCGCGGAACGGAACGTCGCAACATTCCGCTACGAGTTTCCCTATATGTCCGAGGGGCGGAAGCGTCCCGACCCGCCGGGAGTAGCGACGAGGGCCGTTCGTGATGCGGTCGAGGATGCCTCGAAAAAGACCGACCTTCCCCTCGTGGCGGGAGGGAAATCGTTCGGTGGCCGGATGACGTCGACAGCGCAGTCGCACGAACCGCTGCCCGGTGTGCGCGGGCTCGTTTTTCTCGGCTTTCCATTGCACGCACCTGGACGGGTCGGCGACAATCGTGCCGAGCATCTTTATTCCATCGAGATTCCGATGCTGTTCATCCAGGGGACGCGCGATGCTCTCGCTGATCTCGATCTGATGCGGGGGGTATGCAAACAACTGGGTAGCCTCGCGACGTTGTACATCGTCGAAGGGGGGGACCACTCATTCAAAGTATTGAAGCGTTTCGGGCGAAAAGAGTCCGAGGTAATGAGTGAAATAGCCGACACGGTTGCGTCGTGGACGGAAGGACTTCTTTGATGGGGAGTATGCTGGACTGGAACGAACCGGTTGACTCATTCATAGACGCGATGAAGAAGTCAGGCCCCCGGCGTGCCTGGTTCATGACCGATCCCGAATCAGGTGAGTACCGCACAAGTCATCCAGCTTTCGACGGGGTAGCGGGTCGCATCGCCGGCGATGAGCGGGACTACCACGCGCACGAAGGGTCGTTTTTCGAGATTGGAAAAGAGAGTGGCTATCTTCTCTCAGCCCACATTCACAAGACGGTTCGCGGGCAGGCTGCCGGGGGTGTCCGCTTCTGGACGTACGATACGATCGAGTCGTTCATACGCGACGGTCTACGCTTGAGCCGCGGCATGGGGCACAAGAACGCGCTGGCCGGTTTGTGGTGGGGTGGTGGCAAGGGAGTGATTGCGCGCCGGCGCAATGGTAGCGAATCGGAATTACGAAAACACGTCTACCGCGACTATGGACGTTTCATGTCAGGGCTGTGCGGATGTTACATCACTGCCGAAGATGCAGGGACCCGTCCGGAGGACATGGCCAACGTCTATCGCACGACGCGGTACACGACGTGCATTCCGAGTGAGTTCGGTGGCAGTGGTAACCCGAGTATCCTGACGGCCCGCGGCGTGGTGGTCGCGATGGAGGCGGCACTTGAGGCGTTGGGGATGGGTACTCTCGAGGGAAAAACCATCGCGATGCAGGGTCTTGGCAACGTGTCGTACTACATGGTCGGTTATCTCCGCGAGCGAAGGGTGCGGCGCATCGTGGGAGCCGACATCGACGCAGATGCGGTTGCGCGCGTTCGAGCTGATTACGCAGGCGGTGAGTTCGATTGGCGAGAAGTGAACGCGGGGGACAACAGTATTTTTGAAGAAGCGTGCGACGTTCTGGCGCCGAACGCGGTCGGCGCCACCCTTAACGCAGCGACGATTCCTGAAATTCGTGCGGCTCTTGTGTGTGGCGCGGCGAACAACCAGCTCGAAGATCCGGCGCGGGACGCGCGCGCGATGCAGGAGCGTGGTATTTTATACGTGCCGGATTTTCTCGCCAATCGAATGGGGATCGTAAACTGCGCGAACGAGCAGTACGGTGTATTCGATGGGGACGCCGCGATAGAATCCCACCTCGACAGGGCCAGGCCGACAGGTATCTGGCGGCGATGTATCGAAGTATTCGAGCGCGCAAAACGATCAGGGCGCACGCCGGCCGAGGAGGCGGAAGCACTCGCCGAGGAACTCTCGGACGAGGCCCACCCGATCTGGGGGCACCGGGGACGGATCATCATTGGCCACCTCGTCACTGCCGGGTGGGCGGAAGGTTGACAGGTTAGCGTCAGGGTGACTATGCAGGAACACCACATCGAAGTTCGCAAGACGGCGCGCTACTACACGCTCGGTAATCCCTCTCCGGACATTCGCACGGTAGGATTTTTTTGCCACGGGTATCGCCAGCTCGGTGGGCGCTTCCTCAGCCAGCTTACCCGACTCGATGATGGTCACCGCCTGCTCGTCGCTCCGGAAGGACTGCACCGGTTCTACGTGGAAGAGTCGACCAGTTTCCATGGCAAGGATTCACGGATCGGCGCGTCGTGGATGACGGCCGAAGACCGCGCGTACGAAATAAGCGATTACGTTGCGTACCTGGACCAGGTGTACGAGCGCATATTCGAGTCGGTGGACCGCACGTCCGTCAACGTGGTGGCCGTTGGTTTCTCGCAGGGAGCAGCGGCGGTGGCGCGGTGGGTGGCGAGCGGCCGTGCACGAGTGGACCGTACGGTGCTGTGGAGCGGGCTGCTCCCACCGGACCTCGATGTCGAGGGTTTTCGCAGGAACATGGGGAAACCCGTTGCGCTGGTTATGGGACGCGACGACGAGCTCATTAGCAAACAGCTGGTGCGCAAAGCGCAAGAAAAAATGCAGGCGGACAACATCCTGTACGACCTCATCGAATTTGAAGGCGGCCACCGCCTCGACCTCGAGGTGATGGAACGCGTCGTACTGAAAGAATAAACGAAAGGGTACAGAAGTGAGTGCGATGAAGGGAAAGTTGGTTCTCATAACCGGCGCCAGCGCCGGGATCGGTGAAGCGTGCGCGAGGCGTTTTGCGGCGGCGGGTTGCGACCTGCTTCTCGCCGCGCGCCGGGACGACCGCCTCAGACGGTTGAAGGGAGAGCTCGAGAAAGAATTCGGCGTCTCTGCGACGGCTGCGAAGCTCGACGTGCGGGACAGGGACGCTGTGGAGCGGTTCGCGCGCGATCTGGCAAAAGGGGCGGCGCCCGATATCCTCATAAACAACGCCGGCCTTGCAAGCGGCCTGTCGTTGCTGCACGAAGGCGATTTCGAGGACTGGGACCGAATGATCGATACGAATGTGAAGGGGCTCTTGAATGTGTCGCGTCTCGTAGTCCCGATGATGGTCGAGCGGAACTCGGGACATGTTATCAATATTGGCAGCGTCGCCGGTCACCTCGTCTACCCGAAAGGAAATGTGTACAACGCGACAAAGTTTGCGGTGCGCGCGCTGAGTGAAGGAATGAACCTCGACCTCGTCGGCACGAATATCCGCGTATCGAGCATCGATCCGGGAATGACGGAGACCGAATTCTCGGAGGTCCGTTTTCACGGGGACAAGGAGCAGGCCCGGGCGGCCTACGAGGGATTCAAGCCGCTGGCCGCTGAGGATATCGCAGACGCCGTATTCTACGTTGCGTCCGCTCCGGAACACGTGAGTGTCGTGGGCATGGTTATTCTGCCCACGGCGCAGAGAAGCCCGTTCGTTATTCATCGCGACGATAATTGAACTGGTTGGTCGCGACGGCGTTCGACAAATCAGGAGGGGATCTCGTTTGAAAATAGCCATCGGTTCGGATCACGCGGGATATCTGTACAAGCAGAAAATTATCGAGTTCCTGACGGAGAAGGGACACGAGGTCAAAGATTACGGCACAAACTCGGAAGAGTCCGTCGACTACCCGTTGTTCATTCGCCCCGTTGCGAAGGCCGTTGCGGCTGGCCGGTACGAGCGAGGAATTGTTCTCGGTGGATCGGGCAACGGGGAAGCGATCGTGGCCAACCGCGGCCCGGGCATTCGCTGCACGCTCTGCTGGAACGTAGAGTCGGCCAGTCTGGGGAGGTCGCACAACAACGCGAACATCATTTCCCTCGGACAGAGAATGGTGTCGATTGAAACTGCGCTCGAGATCGTTCAGGTCTGGTTGGAAACCGAGTTCGACGGCGGGCGCCACGAAAAACGTATTCGGCAAATTGACGAGGCGTAATGAGTGACGCAGAAGAGATGAACGAAAAACTCAGGGGCCTCGTGGAGGCGGTGGGTGTGCCGGTGATACGCCGCCACATTTTTCTTTGCTGCGATCAAACAACGCCGAAGTGCTGCGACAGGGAAAAGTCCCTGGAATCGTGGGCGTACTTGAAAAAGCGCCTCCGCGAACTCGGACTCTCGGAGCAAGGGGGGATTTACCGCACGAAAGCCAACTGCCTCCGGGTCTGTGAGGGGGGACCGATCGCGGTCGTTTATCCCGAAGGAACCTGGTACCGGAACTGTACACCCGAAACGCTGGAGCGCATCATAAAAGAACATCTAATCGGTGGGAGTATCGTCAACGACGTGCTGATTACTCGTCGGCCGCTGCCCGACCAGGAAAGTGACGGTTGAGCAGCCGATGCTGAGGAACACATTTTGTCACGTAACCGGGATCGGGCCGCGCATCGAACGGCGGTTGTGGTCGAACGGGATCCGCGACTGGGATGCTTTTCTCCAGCACGCGGAGCCGCCGCTTCCGAGGCGACGGATCCCACGCGCGAGGAGCATCGTTCGCCGGTCGCTCACGGAGATCGATCGGGAGAACGCCACCTATTTCGAGCGGCGACTGCCCAGCGACGAGCACTGGCGCCTGTACCCCGAGTTCCAACACTCCCTCGCCTACATCGACATCGAGACGAATGGTGACCCGGCAGCCAACGTGATCACGACGATTTCGGTGTATGATGGGACGCGCATTTCCTGCTACGTGCGGGGCCGGAACCTGGAGGACTTCCGGACGGACATCGCACGCTTCAAGTTGATCGTGACTTACAGTGGAAAGTCCTTTGACGTCCCCGTGCTCGAAAGCACGTTTGGGATCCGGATCGAAGCCGCGCATATCGACCTTCGCTACGTGCTCCGGAGCCTGGGATTCACGGGCGGGCTCAAGAGCATCGAAAGGCAATTCGGCATCGACCGGGGCGCCCTTGCCGGCCTCGACGGCTACTGGGCCGTCCTGCTCTGGCGGGACTTCGTGGACAACGCCAACGAAGGGGCGCTGGACACGCTGCTGGCGTATAACATTCAGGATGTTGTTAATTTAGAAGCACTTATGGTTGAGGCGTATAATCGCAAACTCGAGCGAACCCCCTTCGCCGCTACCCACCATGTCGACCCACTCGATATTCCGGAATCTCCCTTCAAGCCGGACGTAAGAACCATTAGACGGATCAAACAGGCCCGCTTTTTGCGATAGATTCGGCGCCCGGGTGGAGCCGATATGAAAGTCAAAAATAGCATCAGAATCGACAAAAGTGCGAGCATCAACCTGAATGTTCGTGGATTGCCGCAGTCTCCGACGCTCGAGATCAACGAGCGCTGCAAGGAACTGGAACGGGAGGGTCACAAGATCTACCGACTGGGACTCGGACAGTCTCCGTTTCCCGTGCCGTCCGCCGTCGTCAATGCCCTCAAGCTTTACGCCCGCGAAAAAGACTACCTGCCCGTCAAAGGCCTTCGGGAGCTCCGTGGGGCAGTCGCCGAGTTCCACCGGGAGAAGGACCACGTCGACGCGCAGCCGGAGAACGTTATGGTCGGGCCCGGCTCAAAGGAGTTGATGTTTCTCCTTCAACTCGTCTTCTACGGAGACATCATCATTCCGACACCCTGCTGGGTGTCATACGTTCCGCAGGCCCGCATCCTCGGACGCAAAGTGCACCTCATTCATACGCAGTTCGAGGAGAAATGGAGGCTCTCCCCGGTCCGGCTCCGTGACTTCTTCGAGAGCGAGAACGACGACGGCAAACCCAGGATCCTGCTGTTGAACTATCCGGGGAATCCCGAGGGCGCCACGTATTCACGGCAGGATCTCGAATCGATTGCCGAGGTGGCGCGGCGGTATGAACTGATCATTCTCTCCGACGAGATCTACGGGCAGCTGGATTTTCAGGGCAAACACGTCTCGATGGCAAGCGTGTATCCAGAACGAACCATTATCAGTTCGGGGCTATCGAAATGGTGCGGGGCCGGCGGATGGCGCCTGGGCACGTTTACGTTTCCGGCGCAGTTGTCGTGGCTGATGGATGCCATGGCGTCGGTGGCAAGCGAGACGTACACGTCGGTCAGTGCGCCGATTCAGTACGCAGCGGTTCGGGCGTTCAAGGGCGGACTCAGTATCGAGCGTTACCTCGTGCACGCACGGAGAATACTGTCCAAGCTGGGAAAATGGTGCGCGAGAGAATTGTCCACATCGGGGATTCGCGTGCATTCTCCGTCCGGCGCGTTTTATCTTTTTCTCGATTTCTCGGTGCTTGCCGACCGACTTGCGGAGCGGGGGATTCAGGATGGCCCCACGCTGTGCACCCGTCTGCTGGACGAGGCGGGTGTCGCAATTCTTCCCGGGTCGGCCTTCGAACGCCCGGAAAACGAACTCACCGCCCGCCTTTCCTATGTGAACTTCGACGGCGCGAAGGCACTCGCGGCGAGCGAATCGATTCCGCTCGACGAAAACCTGCCCAATGACTTCATCAACCACTGGTGCCATGACTCGGTCGAGGCCATTCAAAAACTGATGGCCTGGTTATACCAGGATCACTAGAATCGCGACACGGAGGTGGGTACCGTGAAACCAACTGTCGAGGGCATTCTCGAGTCTGCGATCTATGTGGATGATGTCGCAGCCTCCGTCGCATTCTACTCGAAGGTGTTCGGCTTTTCGGTTCTTTTTGAAAATAAACGCATGTCCGCCATGTCGGTTTCCGGCAAGCAGGTGCTGTTGATTTTCAAGAAGGGCATGTCGGCGGCGCAGGGGCCAACGCCGGAAGGAGAAGTTCCCGGGCACGATGGCAACGGGCATCTCCACTTCGCCTTCGCGGTCGACAAAAAGGATCTGCCACACTGGCGCCACTGGCTCGAGGAGAACGGCATCGTGATCGAGAGCACCGTGCGGTGGAGCCTCGGTGGCGAAAGTGTTTACTTTCGTGATCCGGACAACCATTGCGTGGAACTCGCGACGAGGGGAACCTGGGAAATTTATTAACGTTACAAGAACCAGTGTGCTGAGAGTAACAGGGGGTCCGGCCTGCCGGTTGGTTACATTCTTGCACCCTTAGGCATTGCGGAATGTCTGAAACCCGGTTATCGTTTCCGGGCCAGTTCGAACCAGAGGCACCCCCCGCGCATCTCGTTCTGTGATTCATCTGGAGGTTGATTCATGAGTACAAAACGGACGCTACTCGCTTTCCTGGTTGTGGCTCTTTTTGCCACTACGGGATGCACGGGAAGAAAGGTTACGCGAATTCCCGAGGACTCTATTACGGATCTTTCCGGCCGTTGGAACGACGAAGACTCGCGTCTCGTGTCCGAGGAGATGATCGCCGACTGTCTCGGTCAGCCGTGGAAGATGAACCACTGGGAAAAGACAGGCCAGAAGCCGGTTGTCATCGTCGGACTCATCAAGAATTCAACAGCAGAACATATTCCCGTAAAGATCTTCATCAGCGACATCGAACGCTACTTCATCAATTCCGGCCAGGTGACGGTGGTTGCCAGTGCAGAAGAGCGCGATGAGATTCGTGACGAGCGCGCCGAACAGAACACCTAAAGTTCTCAATAAACAGTGAACCAGTGGGGACGTGAGCTCGGGGCGGACTACCTGATGGGTGGCGAGATCAGCCAGATCATCGACCAGGCTGGCAGTGATCGTGTCGTCTATTATCAGGTGGATATGACGCTGATCGATCTCGAGAACAACACGAAAGTCTGGCTTGGCCAGAAAAAAATCAAGAAACTGATCGAGCGCGCGGGAACCTCCCTCTAGCCGGTTCATTGTTTCCTCAATGATTCGCGTTCGTGGCATAGGCCGCGCCCTGTGCGCGGTTGGGTGCACCGTTTTCCTGGTGCCGGTACTGGCGTCGTGTACGCGGCACATTCTGCACTCTCCGTATATCAAGAAATCTCTTGCCGACAAAGATTACAGCGCCGCACTCGAACGACTCGAAAACATCAACAACAGTTCATCGGCGCTCCTGTATCTCTACGAAAAGGGTCTCATCCTCCACTACCAGGGCACCCTCGAAGAAAGCAACCGCGCGTTTCACGCCGCAGAGGATCTCTACTTCGACCTCTACACAAAGAGCCTCAGTCGAGAAGTGGCTTCGCTCTTGACGAACGAAAACATCATCAAGTATC
>JAPUJU010000152.1 GCA_027296025.1 bacterium | reverse complement strand
AAACGGTGTCGGTGATACCGCCCGGGTGATCCTGTCGGGTTTCAGTGCCCACATAATTCATGACGACCGGGTGCAGAACCCGATCGACCGGGTGGATCATCTGGCCGATGTGATCCGGTGGTTGCAGAATGACATTCCGACCCCGACAGCCGTGCCGGATCGGGCGCTGCGGATCAACGATCTCGCGCAGAACTACCCGAATCCGTTCAACCCGACAACGGCCATCCGCTACTCGGTTGCCGAACCCGGGCAGGTGACTGTCGTGGTCTTCAACGTCGCGGGGCAGCGGGTGCGTACACTGGTCGATGGGTTTCACGCGCCGCAGTCACAACCCTTCGTCGTTCGCTGGGACGGCACGAACCAGTCCGGCGATCCGGTCTCGAGTGGTGTCTACTACTACCGGTTGAGCGCACCGCACTACTCCGCCACACGCAAGATGGTGCTCATTAAATAGAGCCCCGGTCGCACCTCATGGTTTCCCGCCCTTGTGCCCGCGGAGTCGGCAATTTTCTCTTACCTTTTTGTGAAGCTCGTCGAGGCACCGGCAGTCACCACAGGGAACGATGGGAAACAACAAGACACCATCGTCGAGAAAACCCGCATCGGTATGCTACGGAACGCTGATCCCTCTCTTGCAATCCGAGCCCGCGCTGTGGTACAATTGTACATCGCAATCAATTGGCTGCATCTAGAGGTAAGCATCAAGGAGTTATGGCCATGAAGGGAACGATCCTGCTCGGATTGGGACTTCTCATTCTCTCTTCGACCGAATCGGGAGCCGTGTCCTACAAAGATGACGCGGAGTACAAACGAGACACGGAGTACAAGCGCGACCTGGAGTACACGCGAGACGTCAACATCCACGCCGGCCGCCTGGATCGGGACCGGCGGATCTACGGGGGCACGCGCCTCGACAGGGATCGCCGCAACTATGGAGCGACGTCGACCGTTTTTCGCCGTGGCATGAGAGGGCGGAACCTCCTGCGCGGATTTTCCTACTCGGGGAACCTGCCGGGGGACAAGAAGAGAGTATACGACGAGTACGGTTTTACACCCCATCGCCTTGGTTTCAAAGAAGGCGGTCGGCGGACCGAGCGTTGGCTCTATTACAGCGAAGGTGTGGAGTTTCTATTCGAGCATCACACCGGCGAGTTGCTCAGGACTCGATATTTTCCGCCGGAGAACAATCATATCGAGTAGCACAAGAGATTCGATTCGTGGGGTCCTCGTATAAGGTCTTTTCGCGGGTCGATTTCGGACAGCATTTACCGAGGAATGGGCGAGGCTCTTTCAGAGAGTCTCGTTCCTTTTTGTGGGCTTGTCTCGCGGCACTCAGCAGCGTATTTTGGGTCTGAGCCCCATGCAGACTGTTCTTACCAATGCGCAGATCTACGGAGCCGACGGGCGCGTCCGTCGGGGCCACGTGACGATCGACGGTGACCGTATCGGCGACGTGATAACGAACCGGGCGGGCGCCGGCGACGAGGGACCGGCGCCGGTGAAAGGAGCAACCGTCGTCGACATGAAGGCCGCGTTTCTCTTTCCCGGTTTCGTGGACACGCACATTCATCTCACCTCGCTGGCGCTGAAGTCTCTGCGCTGCGACCTCGCCCCCGCGCGGTCGGCGGGCGAGCTGTACGATCTGCTCAGAGCATACGCGAGAATCGAAGACGGCCCGAACGTGGTCGGTGTTGATTGGGATGAAAGCCGGTGGAGCGACCGTACGTTCCCAACGCGGACAGAACTGGACGCGATTGACGAACGGCGCCCCGTGATGGCGCGGAGGATCTGTGGCCACATGGGTGTGGTGAACAGTGTCCTTCTCTCGAAAATCTCCGATCACCCGGGGTTCGTGGATGCCGAAACCGGCCTTCTGCGCGAACACGCCATCTGGGAGGCGGGACGACTCGTTGACCCCGGGCCCGAGCGCCTCGCCGCGGGAATGGAGGATGCGATTCGCGGCCTCCACAAACTGGGAATCACGGCGATTCACGATATCGTCGAACCCACCAGACTCGAAGGCTATCTGGAAGGTGTCTCGTCATCGAGCGCCCCGCTTCGCATCGACATTCTGCTTCACGTGGACCCGGACGACATCGGTCCCTACCGGGAAATGTGTGAGGCGCACGATGCAGCGTTTCTGCGACTGGCCGGGGTAAAATGTTTTCTCGACGGATCACTCGGCGGGCGCACGGCCGCGTTGAGTGTACCGTACGGGGACGAAGACACGACGGGAACGTTGCTCATTCCCGGAGATCGGGCCGATCACATCGCGCGCGGAACGATCGAACAGGGTTTGGTGTGTGCGATGCACGCAATCGGTGACCGCGCGATCGACCAGGCGCTCGACATAATGGAACCTTTTTCAGGTGACTCACCGCTGTTTCGGATCGAACATTGCGAGATGGTACGAGAGGATCATTTTCCCATGCTGGAGAAGGCGCCGGTCGTCCTCGCGCTTCAACCGAACTTCGTGCGCAACTGGGCGTTCCGCGGCGGGCTCTACGAAAGCCGAATCGGACGGGAGCGTCTTCACCGTTGCAATCCGTTCCGGTCGTTTGCGGCGGCGGGCTTCGATGTAATCTTCGGATCGGACGGGATGCCTCCGGGCCCGCTCTACGGGCTCAAGGGAGCGACCGAGCACCCTGTTGTCAGCGAACGGTTGACGCCGGTGCAGGCGGTCGATCGGTACACTCGGATCCCGAACCTCGTCGGGCCACACCGGCGGGAAGCCGGGATCATAGAACCGGGCCGGCTGGCAGACCTCGTGGTGTTGGGCGCCAATCCCGCCGAAGGCGCTGGAGAAGAGGCCGAGGTCCGGGCCGTCTATGTTGGCGGCGAACGCGTCTACAGCGCTGACGAACGGCCGGGTGCGCCTGGCGGAGCCGCTTGACAAAATTCGCTTAACTCCGCTATCCTGAGTCCCTTAAGACCACACTATTTTCCGGATGGGACGACGATTGCAGGCGGAGCATCCATAGAAGGAGTCGACATGAAAGAAGCACTCAACGGAATTCAGATAGCTCCGAAAGACGCAATCGGTGTCATCGAACGCCATTTGCTGGTGGATGGATTCCCGCTGGTGATCGATCTCGAGAAGAGCCAGGGCTCACGTCTTGTCGATCATCGTGACGGCAAATCGTATCTGGATTTTTTCATGTTCTTTGCCTCCGTCCCGATCGGTTTCAACCACCCCCGCATGACGGAACCGGAATTCGTCGACAAGCTCGGCCGCGTCGCCGTGAACAAGCCTTCCAACTCGGACTTTTATACAACGTACATGGCGGAATTCGTCGACGCGTGTGACAGGCACGCCATCCCGGCGGAACTGCCACACATGTTTCTCGTGAGCGGCGGTTCCCTGGGCGTCGAGAATGCGCTCAAGGCGGCGTTCGACTACAAGGTGCGAAAAAACTTCAAAGCCGGCGAGAAGAATGAACTCGGTTCGAAGGTTATCCACTTCCGCGATGCTTTTCACGGTCGAAGCGGTTACACGCTTTCGCTGACGAACACGGACCCGGTCAAGACGGACTACTTTCCGAAGTTCAACTGGCCACGCATCTCGAATCCGGCAATCGAGTTTCCGATGGCCGACCACATGGCCGACATCGAGGCCCGTGAAGAAAAAGCAAAGGCCGAGATCAAAGCCGCGATCAGCGAGCACGGCAACGACATCGCTGCTTTGATCACAGAAACGATTCAGGGTGAGGGTGGAGACAATCACTACCGGCCTGAGTTCTTTCAGTTTCTGAGACAGATTACCGAGGAGAACGACATCATCTTTATCTGCGATGAAGTGCAGACCGGTGTCGGGCTTACGGGCAAGTTCTGGGCGTACGAACATATGGGTGTTGTGCCGGATGCGATCACGTTCGGAAAGAAAATGCAGACGTGTGGCATCATGTGTTCGAAGAAGTTCGACGATGTCGACAGCGTGTTCGACGTATCGGGTCGCATCAATTCGACCTGGGGCGGGAACCTCATCGACATGGTGCGCGCGGCCCGTTACCTCGACATCATCGCCGAAGAGAATCTGGTGCAGAATGCCGCGGATGTGGGAGAGCATCTCCTGCGACGAATGGAAACCGTTCGCGAGAAGTACCCGGACGTTGTCTCGAATATCCGTGGACGCGGGCTTATGGCGGCGTTCGATCTGCCGGAAGAGAAGCGTGACGATTTCCGCAAGAAGGTGTATGAGAACGGCCTGATTCTCGTGGGGTGTGGACCGAGAAGTATCCGCTTCCGCCCGGCGCTCAACGTCGCCCGTGAGGAAATCGACGAGGGCATCGAGATCATCGATCGATCGTTGGCCGCAATCCTTGGCTGACCGAAAGCGTGAACACCTGAATAGAAAGGCATCCCGTCCGGGGATGCCTTTTTTTGTGAAGCCGAAAGCGGGTGCTCGGACTAGCCGTCGGACGTTTTCTTGGACTTCTTGTCGGCGGGCGGTTTTGGCTTGTCGGCCTCCGCGCTCTTTTTGTAGCTGTCGCTGCGGTAATCCGTGACGTGGAACCCCGTCCCCTTGAACAGAACCCCACCGCCTCCCGAGATGAGCCGGATGACCTTGCCCCGGCAGTCCGGACAGCGCTTGCGAGGTGGCTCGGTGATCCGCTGTTCCAGCTCGAACTGCTTGTTGCACTTCGTGCATTCATACTCGTATGTCGGCATCTCTGATGGACTCCTGCTGTGAATCGTTATATTTTTTAAGTGGTTATGAGAGAGGGCATTTGATATCGTTAGGTTCGTAGGTCTTCAATATACCATAAGATGGGTGTCCGGTTCCAGCAGATTCTCCCGCCGTCGTGCCCGGCCCGCGGCCGCCGGCGGCTGTGACGACCATGTCCGAAATTCGATTCGAAAACGTGAGCAAGGTGTTTGACGGCAACATTGCCGCGCTCCAGGAGTTTTCGCTGAAAATTCCTTCGCCGCGGCTCGTTGTTCTCGTCGGTCCGTCCGGCTGCGGGAAAACTACGCTTCTGCGCCTGATCGCAGGTCTGGAGCGCCCCACGTCCGGTGAGATCTACCTCGGCGACGATCGCCTGGACACAAAGGACGTTCGAAGCCGAGACGTGGCCATGGTTTTCCAGAATTACGCGCTATACCCGCATATGACCGTCCGGGGGAACCTCTCGTTCGGACTCCGGATTCGGAAGGTCCCGAAAGAAACGATCGCGGCGCGTGTAAAAGAGGTGTCGAAGAGCCTCGAAATCGATACGCTGCTCGACCGCCGACCGGCTCAGCTCTCGGGTGGACAGCGGCAGCGGGTGGCGCTCGGCCGCGCTATCATCCGCGAGCCGCGGGTGTTCCTCTTCGACGAGCCGCTCTCGAATCTCGACGCGAGGCTGCGGGACGAGATGCGGTACCTGATCCGGCGGCTCTACCAGCGCCTCAAGACCTCGACTATCTACGTGACGCACGATCAGGTCGAAGCGATGACGATCGGCGAGATGCTCGTCGTCTTGAAGGACGGACGGATCCACCAGGTTGGATCGCCGTCGGAGTGTTACGAGAGGCCGGGGGATACGTTCGTGGCGTCGTTCCTCGGTAGCCCACCCATGAACCTCATCGATGGGACCTTTGAGGCCGCCTCCGGCAAGGTTCGCCTCGATACGGGTACGGAGTTCGCGGTGGCCGCAGGTGTCGCTGACGCCATCGGCGCAGAACGTGGCATTGTCGTGGGCATCCGTCCTGAGGCGTTCGGGACGTCGCCGCCTGATGGGGTGGGGTTGGCGTTTGCCGGACGGATCTCGCTCCGTGAGACTCTGGGACACGATGTCCTGACGCACGTGGACCTCGGCGGTCGGGAAATCATCGCTCGAGGGTGCGATCCCGGCGAGGCCGGAAGTGATTGCACCGTTTACACGAGCCCGGATGCGGTCCATTTTTTTGAAAAAAGGAGCGGGACTCGCATCGTTGCCCGGGAGAGGACGGCAGAGGGCCAGGTTTGACGGGACTGATTTTGGCGCTGAACAATGTCTTTCGCCGCCCGGGGGTCGGAGGGCGCGAATCGACCCAGGCCTACTCGCAGTGGGAATACGAATGGGGGCGGTCCTTGGTCGAGGAGTACCTGGAACCGCCAGGGGACCTACAACGTAAGAAGGTACTGGACATCGGTTGTGGACTCGGAGGCAAAACGGTGGCTTACGGGGAGTCCGGAGCGGCCGATGTCTACGGCGTGGATCTCTCGCTCGAGAATATTCGTGCGAGCTCCGAATTTGCGGACCGCAAGAGCCCCACTCTTCGAAGGGGGTTTTTTGCGAGCGATGCCGCCCGGTTGCCCCTGTGCGACGATATGTTCGATACCGTGATTGCGAACGACGCGATGGAGCATTTTGCGGAGCCCGAGGCCGCCATCCGGGAAATGGCAAGAGTCACGAAGCCCGGTGGAGTGATCTGGCTCTTTTTTACGCCGCATTTCTCCCCCCTGGGATCTCACCTGTACGACTACGTTTATACGCCGTGGTGCCACCTGTTGTTTTCGCGAGGGATGCTGAAGAAGGTGATCCGACGTGTTTTACGCGAGCGTAACCCCGGGGCGAGTGAACGCGACGCTGCGAACGAACTCGATGAAATCATGCGATCGTACGACGAGGACATCAATCATATGACTGTGCGTCGGTTTTTTCGAATCGTGAAAAATCAGAAAAACCTGTGTGTCTCGTTCAAGGAACTCAAGCCGCCGAAGTACCGAGCGCTGAAACCGCTGACAAAGGTCCCGTTGTTGCGTGAGCTCTTCACGGGCACCGTAGTCTGCCGCCTGCAAAGGATGGGCGCATCATGACGATGGCCGCATGG
>JAPUJU010000151.1 GCA_027296025.1 bacterium | reverse complement strand
TGTAGCTCACCTAGAACCGGTTCGTAATGGAGTGTAATTCCGTAAACCCGATGTCAGCTGCGGCTCGAACCGATTTCCTCAGATACGAAATGGCCTTTCGAAACTCTCCTTCCTCGTAATACGCCCCGCTCGCCAGAAAGTACAGCGCGTGCAGGCTCCGGTACGCCTTCCGCTTTGCAGCGTAACGAATCGACGCCCTCAGCTGGCGTTTCATTTTCGAATAGGCGGCCTCACTCAGCAACGACGAGAGTTCATAGTGCTGTGCCCTCAACAGGGTATCCGTATCATCCACGTCCCGCGACGCCTTTCGTGTCAGGTCCATGTAGCGTTTCGATATCTGAATATTGCCGAGCGCCCGATTAGAAACCGCGTACGAAATGTAGTAGCGTGGACGCACCGACCTCTCGACTCGATCGACATCCACGGTCTCCAGAAGATCAATCGCATCCTGATGGGCTCCGGTGCCGTGAAGCAGGCTGGCATGATGGACAAGAATATTGTTGTATGTTTCCGATCGTCCGCCCCCCGATCTGCGCTTCCCATCTTCGATGACCGCGATTGCGTCATCGACGTCACCGGCACGTTCGAGGGAGGTCGCGTACTTGTAAACAAAGCCCAGCGGCACATCCTCATGAGCGGGGAAATACCGCCTCACGAGTTTTGCGAGCCCGCCGTAGTTTCCGACCGACCATTCCGTATTGATCCACGACTTGATGAAATGCCTTGCGAGATGGGCCCGCCGGGTCTTCCATTCGGGGTCGGCAACCGTATCCAGGTACTCGATCGAGGTCTCGCAGAGCTCGCGGACGGCGAAAATATCCGTCGCCTCCCTCGCAGCGGCGACCGCCCGCATTCTCATGGTCAGCGCGTCGCGTACAGAGCCGATTCGTTCGTAGTGGAACGCCAGTGTCCGCAACGATTCCCACGACTCGAGGGGGCGCCTGCTGAGCTCCGCGATGAAGCGCTCATGAATCCTCCTGCGCTTCGACGGATCGACGAGTTCGTAGAAATGCTTTCGTATATCATTATTCGTGATCTGGAGAGTCTCGGTCTCGCCGCCCGTATTGACGGAGATGATGCGAAAGGGAAGCGTTGCCTCAAGCCCCTCCATTATGATGTCGCTCTTGAGTTCCGAAATCCCGGTTAACTCGTTGACCGTCAGCGACGCCGGATGTGAACACAACCACTCGACCAGCCGCTGGCCGCTTTCGGAAAGATCCTCGAGTACATGACGGTAGTAGGAAGCTCCCGCCTCGTCAGGTGTTGCCGGGGTTGCGGGCTGCGCCCGCAGGCTCCACGTTCCGTGCTCAAGCGTGAGATCGCGATCTGCGACTGCCCTGCGCAGGGTCATCACCATCGCGCCGACCCCGTGCAGGTTTTTCTCCAGAGTCGCTGTGAGCATCCGCACGGCGTCCACGCCCGCAAGGTGCCCCCTGAACGACCGAACGATGCTCTCCACCTCCTCTTCGCCGGGGGGCGGCACGGGGAGAACGGTTGACTCTTCGAAGGCACCGTCGCGAACATTTTGCAACTCGCTCGCGTCCGCGCCCATCACAACGAAGATGCCCGGCTCTTCGCCCTCCGAAAGTGCCAGTGCGGTCCGTCGGATCGCGTAGCCCATGAACTCCTGCTCTTCACGCGAGAGCCTGCGAAAATCTTCGATGAGGAGCGCCAGGGCCCCGTTCGAAGACCGCTCGCGCAGGCGGTCCCAGGCCCGCACGAAGCGATCGACCATGACCGAACCCGGGTCCACCGCCACTTCACGCGCTCGTGGAGTGCGGGTGGTCCCGCTTGAGGCGAGCTCCGCCCAGTCACCGCCGGCGCCGAGCGTCGCGACGTTGATACCAGCGAGCCGCAGTTCGTCACCGATTGACCGAATCAGATGAGGGGTCCCGCTGCCGGGCGGACCGGACAGAATCATCGTCCGGTTCACAGGGACGCTATCGGGTTCTTCCTTTTCGACGGCCTCCGACAACAGCTCCCGCGCAATGCGCTCACCAATGTCCTCCCCGGGATCTACGTCGAGGCTGGACGGCTTCGCAACATCCCGGTCTTTCTCGTCCCCGCCAGAGCGCCCGGTTTGAATCGCTTTCTCGACAGACCGGACCCATTCCAGGACCTGGCGTCTCAGATCTGTTTTTCCGATCACACCCAGTGAATCAATGTACCCGAGCGCGAACGCCCTGTTGAAAGGCTCTACTTTTTCGGCCAGCCGCACGGCGATTGTTTCTCGAAAGGTCTGAAACGCATCGAGTCGATCGTTGGGATCCTTCGCGGTGAGCTTCTCGACCCACGGATGTAACTCCGAGTACTCGACCTTTTTCTGCTTGAAACGAATCGGCTCCTTGAGATGCGCCTGAAACTTCTCGTATGCGGTGCCCGAGAAGGGAGGCCTTCCTTCGATCAGTTCGAACAGAACGCAGCCGAGCGAGTAGTAATCCGCCGCGCGAGTCGGGCTTTCGTCGCCGCGAATAATCTCCGGAGCCATGTAGTCCGCGGTCCCGATTAACTTCGCTTCGCCACCCACATCACGACGGTAGGAAAGCCCGAAATCGATCAGGACAACGACCGGCGCCTCGTCGTCGCCAAATCGCCCGCGCTTGACGAGAATATTCCCGGGTTTGAGGTCCAGATGCAGGAGCTTGTGTTCGTGAATGAACGCCAGCGTCTCGACCAGCTCGAAAATCAGAATCCAAAGGTCGTCCGGGTGCGAGGCAAGGTAGTGGTCGAGCGCCTCACCGTCAACGACTTCCATGACCATGTAACGCGTGCCGTCTGAGGCGACCCCGTAGTCGGACACCTCGGGAAGGCAGGGGAAGTGCAGGCTGGAAAGAATCCGATACTCGTCTTCGAACCGAGTGACAGCCGTTTCACTCGCGAAGTGCTCAGGCTTGAGTGCCTTCAGCGCGTGAATAGAGCCGTCCCCGACCGCCCGAACTTTGAATACGTTGGCGATCGTCCCCTCATCGATGCGATCGAGGATCTCGTAGCTCGGAAGAAACGGTTGTTCGTTCGCCCATGTGGCGACGGGTGAAGTCACGACGAGTTACCTGTCATTGCGAGGTGGCAGCTGCTTTTATTATAACAGATACAGGATTTCATTCTACAAGGTGGCCCCAAAATCGAAAACACCCCCCAACTGTCAATATGTTGACAGTGAAGCCTGGATGAATCGGCGCTGGAAGCGCCTATCATTCGAGAAGTTGTATACAGCTCCGCGCACGCGGCGAGCCCATCGCGCCCGGAGGCGATGCGCATCGTGGCGCCACGTGTCACTCAACCAGTTTCTCTGTATATACTTGA
>JAPUJU010000150.1 GCA_027296025.1 bacterium | reverse complement strand
TTTCTTTGACGTCGCTACCCTGAAGAAGCGCCTTCGGGAGCTGGAGGTGTCGATGAACGAGCCGGACTTCTGGCAGGATAAGAAACGTTCGGAAGTGACGGTCAAAGAAGTGAAGTCGATCAAGTCGCGCGTCGAACCCGTGGACAAGGTGGCGGCGGATATCAGAGAACTGGAAGAACTGATCGAGCTTGCCGGTGAGGAAGGGGACGCGTCCGTTCTCGACGGGGTCACGAAGGATCTCGATCATCTTGAGAAGGCAGTTGCAGAGATCGAGCTTTCCCTCCTCTTTTCCGACCCCGATGACGAGCGAGATGCGATCGTCGCAATCCACCCCGGCGCAGGCGGCACCGAGTCGATGGACTGGGCCGAGATGTTGATGCGCATGTACAATCGCTTCTGCGAGCGCAAGGGGTTTGCCCTTCGGATTCTCGACCACTCGCCCGGCGAAGAAGCGGGCATAAAGGGCGTTTCGATGGAAGTCAAGGGCATGAATGCCTACGGGACGCTGAAGTCGGAGAGCGGCGTGCACCGGCTGGTACGAATATCTCCGTACGACGCGAACAGCCGGCGCCACACGTCGTTTGCGTCCGTGTTCGTCTATCCTGAAGTTGACGACGACATCGAGGTCGAGATCCGTGACGAGGATCTGAAGATTGATACTTACCGCGCGAGCGGAGCGGGTGGCCAGCACGTGAACAAGACGGATAGCGCGGTTCGAATCACGCACATTCCTAGCAAGATTGTAGTGCAGTGCCAGAACGAACGTTCGCAGCTTCGCAATCGCGACAACGCGATGAAGATTCTCCGCGCGCGGCTCTACCACCTGAAGGTAGAAGAGGAGCGCGCCAAGCTCAACAAGATGATGGAAAGCCAGAAGGACATCGCGTGGGGAAACCAGATCCGGTCATATGTCCTTCACCCCTATACAATGGTGAAAGATCACCGGACATCCCAACAAACCGGGGATGTCCAGAAGGTACTCGACGGTGACCTCAGCGAATTCATTGAAGCGTACCTTCACAAGTTCTCGGCCCAGAACTAGAGCTTGACACGTTCGAACGCGTCTCGTTAGTCTACCGTGTTTCGGGAAAATTAGGGGTCGCCAGGAGGGCACATGCAGCAAGATACCAAAGAGGGACTCGAGAAACTAAAACAATTCCGGGTGGAAAAACTGGAAGCCCTTCGCGAGGCGGGCATCAATCCGTATCCCTACAAGTACGACGTCAAGCATGTGATCGAGTCGCTGGTCAGCGGGGAAGAGGCGTTGACAAAGGACGAGACACTCGTGCGCGTCGCCGGGCGTATCATGGCCATGCGAGGTCATGGAAAAACGACGTTCGGACACATCGAGGACCGCACGGGGCGGATTCAGTTTTACATTCGCAAAGACGACATCGGTGAAGACCGCTTCAAGATTTTCAAACTGCTCGAGGTCGGTGACATTGCCGGCATCGAAGGCGTCATGTTCCGAACAAAGACCGATGAACTTACGATCCGATTTCGGGATTTCGAGGTGCTGGCCAAGGGTCTGCGACCCCTTCCCGAGAAGTGGCACGGTCTTCAGGACACGGAGCTTCGATACAGGCAACGGTACGTTGACCTCCTCATGAACGCGGACGTTCGCAAGGTGTTCATGACTCGCGCCCGGATCGTCGAAACCATCCGGCAGTTCCTCAATCAACGGGGCTATCTGGAAGTCGAGACGCCGATTCTGCAGCCACTCTATGGTGGCGCGGCGGCGAGGCCCTTCACGACCCATCACAACAGCCTCGACATCGACCTCTACCTGCGTATCGCAGACGAGCTTTATCTCAAACGTCTCCTTGTCGGAGGTCTGGAGCGCGTCTTCGAGTTTTCCAAGGACTTCCGGAACGAGGGCATCGACCGCACGCACTTTCCCGAGTTTACGATGATGGAGTGCTACGCGGCTTACAAGGACTACGAAGACTACATGAATATGGTCGAGGAAATGCTCCAGCACGTGGCGAAGGCGGTGACCCCCGACGGCAAAGTGGTGTATAACGGTCATACCGTCGATTTCACGAAACCGTGGAAACGGATGACGTTCTTTGACGCTCTGAAGGAAGAAACCGGTATCGATTTCCGTGGACTGGATGAGGCCGCTGTATTCTCGACCGCTCGCGACCTGAAGATCGACATAGAAAAGGGAAGACCACTCGCGACGATGCTCGACGACATATTCAGCGAACGTGTGGAGCCGAAACTTCTCGACCCCACGTTCGTCTACGACTATCCAAAAGAACTCTCGCCCCTCGCGAAGGACCACCGGTCGGAGGAGGGGCTCGTCGAGCGTTTTGAACCGTTTATGGTGGGTTTCGAGGTCGGCAACGCGTTTTCGGAACTGAACGATCCGCTCGAACAGAAGCGGCGATTCGAGGCCCAGGCAGAGGCCCGGGCGCGGGGCGACGAGGAAGCGCACGTGATCGACGCAGACTATGTTCGCGCGATGGAATACGGGATGCCACCGGCCGCGGGGTTGGGAATCGGTATCGACCGTCTGACAATGGTGCTTACCGACAGCGCTTCGATCCGCGACGTTCTGCTTTTTCCGCAGATGCGTCCGGAGTAGCGCGACGATGAACTACCCCTTTTTCATTGCAAAGCGGTACCTGCAGACCAAGCGCAGGTCGCAACTCGTTTCGCGCATTACGAGCATTGCGGTTGGTGGCGTTTTCGTCGGCGTGATGACACTGGTCATCGTGCTCTCGGTGATCAACGGCTTCGAGACGGAGCTGCGCCAGCGAATCGTTGCGTTCAACACCAATGTAATTGTCTTCATGCGAAGCCCCGGCGCGTGGGCAAGTGCCGATACGCTCACAACAATTCTCGAGCAGCAGGATCAGGTTACGGCGATCGCGCCCTTTGTGCGATCGGAGGCGCTGCTCGCCTACGAGCTGATCCCGGGACGGCGGACTCGAATCCGGGGGGTGGTCATCAAGGGGATCGATCTCGCGAAAGAAGCGCTGGTGTCGACCGTTGTGGACAGCATCAAACCACGGATCGATAGTTTCGACGCGGATGTGTTCGAGGACGAAGAGCCACATATCGGGATCGTGATGGGGCTCGATCTCGCGATCGAACTACGTGTCGGACTCGGTGAAGAACTCCTGCTGGTTACAGCACCAGCGACAATTCGTGGTGACGACATCAAGCCGGAGACGGTGAAGTGCCGCGTTCTCGGATTTTTCAACAGCGGCATGTACGAGTTCGACTCCCGCTTCGTCTTCATGGACATGGAAGTGGCGGACGCGCTGTTCGATTTCGAAACAGGCCTGCGCGGCTTCAGCGTGAAGATCAATGACATCTATAAGGCCCAGGAGGTTGACGAGGCTATCCAGGACCAGATCGCCATGCAGCATCACGGTACGAACAACTGGATCAACATGAACCAGAACCTGTTCAGCTACATGAAGATCGAGAAAATCCTGATGTTTCTGATGCTTACGTTGATTACTCT
>JAPUJU010000015.1 GCA_027296025.1 bacterium | reverse complement strand
TACATCAACGACGGCAAGACGGTCGTTACGAGCCCGCACAAGGTGTACGGGCCGCAGCAGAACGATCTCGTCCTGCAGCTGCGAAAACGTGGTATCAACAAAATCATCCTGGCGGGCATGTCGGCAAACCTCTGCGTCGAGTCGCACTTGCGTGAACTCCTCGAGCAGGGATTCGCAGTTGCCGTCGTGGCGGACGCTACAGCCGCGGCGCAGGTGGCCGAAGGCGACGGCTATCTGGCCGCCACGATCAACTTTCGTTTCATTGCCAATACGGTTTGGACAACCGACGAGGCACAGGGCCTGATGAGACAAAGTCTGGCAAGCGCGAACGAGTAGTTGGCTGTTATCAATTGTTGCGATATGACGACAAGCCCAGTCTCGAAAGAGAGGGAGCACAAATGAAAACGAAGATCACGTACCTGGGAGGACCGACGTACCTTCTCGAGGTCGGAAAGTTCCGACTGCTGACCGATCCGGGGTTCGACCCGAAAGGAACCGAACGTAGTGAGGGGCCCGGTCACGATTTGAAGAAGATCATGTCTCCGCCCGTTCCTGTGGAAAAGATCGGTCGCATCGACGCGATTCTTCTCAGTCACCAGCAGCATTACGACAATCTCGACAACGCCGGCCGGAGCCTGATCCCAAAGGCGGGACGGGTCCTGACGACCAAGGAGAGCGCAGAGGTCCTTGGCGGCAGGGCGGAAGGCATGGCCCCGTGGGAAACGATCGAGCTCGCAAACGACGCGGGTGAGAAGATCCGTGTCACGGCCATGCCGGCAAAGCACGGGCCTAGCCCGGAAGTGCAAAAAGCTACCGGTGACACGATGGGCTTTCTCCTCGAATGGGACGGCCAGAAAAATGGTGCGCTTTACATAACGGGCGACACTGTCTACATCCCCGAGATCGAGGAAATCGGTAAACGGTTCAAAGTGGGAACCGCCATCCTTCACATGGGCGCCGCCCAGATTCCGGCCGCAGGCGACAACCGTCTCACCATGAATGGTGAAGAAGGGGCAAAAGTCGTGAAGGTAACCGGAGCAAAGACGGCCTTCGCTGCCCACTACGAGGGATGGATGCACTACACCGAGCAACGCGATGGGATCGACAAGTCGTTCGCTACCGCAAACCTCGCTGACCGTATCCAGTGGCCGCCGCTCGGCAAAGCCGTCGAGGTGGAGATTTAGGCCCACGTGCAAACGGAATGGTGATCGGTGTGTCGTCACACCGGTCACCTTCCTGCACGAGTGAGCGTGATAACGATGACTCTCGACTACTGGTTCATGTTTCCAATCTCGATCCTGGTCGCCACAGTCGCGATGGCGTCCGGTGTGGAAGGCGCAACGTTTTTCACTCCGGTGTTTATTCTGGCTCTAGGACTGCCGCCGGTGATCGCGATCGGGACTGGTTTGATAACGGAGGTATTCGGTTTTGCGAGCGGCGTATCTGCGTATGCGCGGAGCCGGTTAATAGACTACCGCCTTGGAGTCTCGTTTTTGAAGGTCACTGTTCCGCTGGCGCTGGTCGGTGCATGGCTTGCGGCCTATGTCCCCGGGACGGTTCTGAAAACACTGTTTGGGTTGGGGCTCCTTGCTATCGCGGCAACGTTTCTCCGCGCGCCAAAGGCACACGAGGTTGACCAGCTAGACGAGGGTATCGACAAAAAGTACGGCGGTGAACACGCCGAAACGATTCTGCGACCCCGCGGTGGAGAGGAAATTCGCTATAAGGTCTGCAACCGTAACGAAGGCCGGTTCTTTGCCGGGGTGGGCGCCCTTTTTATCGGAATGATATCGACCGGGCAGGGCGAGCTGAACGGGTACTTCTTGCTAAGGCGGTGTCGCGTGCCAAGCCGGGTCGCCGTCGCAACGAGTGTTTTTGTTGTTGCAATCACGGCGCTCGTTGCATCCACAGGCCACCTCGTCAAGTTTGTGCAGGCCGGAGGCGATACGCTGAACACCGTCATGAGTCTCGTGATTTTTACGGTGCCGGGTGTCATCATTGGCGGGCAGTTGGGTTCGCTCGTTTCGAGCAAGATCTCTCAAAGAGTGCTCGAACGCGGGCTTGCAACTCTGTTCATTCTTGTCGCTCTCTTGATGCTGGGGGGGGTGCTGCTTCGATGACGCAGGCAGTAGAAGCCCAGGTCGAACCGGGACATCTATCGGTCACGGCGGGTTCTGTCCGCTCGACGTTCCGCCACATCCACGCGGCGCGTCACCCGATTCTGGCCGAGTATACACGGGACGAGATTTATGGAAACGGTGACAAGATGGCGTCGGGTGCGCTTTACCTGGCTGCGGAGATGACGCGATCGGTGGCGCTCGCACCGGGCGACCGGGTTCTCGACCTCGGTTGCGGCAAGGGAGACACATCGGTTCTCCTCTCTCGTCACTTTGGAGTCCGCGTCGCCGCGCTCGATTTGTGGATCACCAAAGAATTCCTGCGTGAGAAGTTCACCACAAAAGGGTATGGGGAACAGATCGTGCCTTACAATCTCAACGCCACACGTACTCTTCCATTTGACGATAAGTATTTCGATGCCGTATTTTGCATGCAGGCGTTTCACTCGTTTGGCGGAAGCATCCATTTTCTAGAACATCTGTTAAGATACCTCAAACCTGGAGGACAAATCTGCGTGGCGGGGACGTGTTTCAACGAAGAGTTCGAAGACGGTGTCGTACCGCACGCCTATCGCGATACCGACGGCTGGGATACGGAGTACACAAAGTATCATTCACCCGGCTGGTGGCGGACGCTCTTCGAAAGCTCACGGCTCGTCGATGTAACCGAGTGCTATGAACTCGATGACGGCCTTGCAATGTGGGAAGACGTCATACTCTATGGTTGGGAAAGGGCGAGCTGGTCGGAGAAGTGGTTTGAGAAGAGCCGGTGGTTGATCCGACAGCTCGTTTACTCGCGTAGTCACAGCCCGTATTTGACACATTTCGTGTTATCCGCACGGAAGCGATGACAGGCGGAATGAACATGCAGCAAGAGAAAGGTGGTTGCAATGGCGACGAAATATGACGCCCTGATCATCGGTACCGGACAAGCCGGGCCGACCCTCGCATCGAGACTGGCCGCCGATGGCCTGAAGACGGCGATCATCGAACGCAACCGCTTCGGCGGAACCTGTGTAAACGTTGGCTGCACGCCGACCAAGACGATGGTCGCCAGCGCGCGGGCAGCCTACGTGGCGCGCCGTGCGGCCGAGTTCGGTGTGGTTATTGACGGACCCGTCCATATGGACATGAAGCGTGTCAAGCTTCGCACGGACGCTGTCGTCCGCAGGTCGAACGAGGGCGTCGAAAAATGGCTTAAGAACACTAAGAATCTGACCGTCTTCGAAGGACATGCGCGCTTCGAAGGTCCGCATGTGGTCCGGGTCGGCGACGATCTCCTCACGGCGGATCGCATTTTTGTCAACGTTGGCACCCGACCGGCCGTGCCCGATATCCCGGGCATCGGCGACGTGGACATCCTGACCAACTCGGACATAGTGGAGATCGACTTCCTGCCCGAACACCTCGTGGTGATCGGCGGCAGCTACGTAGGCCTCGAGTTCGGACAGATGTTTCGCCGTTTTGGCAGCAAGGTAACGATCGTGGAAATGAAGCCAAGGTTGATCGCGCGCGAGGATGAAGACGTCTCACTCGCCGTGCACGGAATCCTCGAGAACGAAGGCGTCGATCTTCGCCTCAACGCGACGTGCATCGCACTCGCGCCAAACGGCGACGGTGTCAAAGTGACCGTCGATTGTGAAGGCGGCGAACCCGAGGTGTTGGGTTCACATGTACTGTTGGCCGTTGGACGCCAACCCAACACGGATGACCTGGGACTCGACAAGGCCGGCATCGATGTCAATGAAAGGGGCTACATCCAGGTCAACGATCAACTGATGACGAACGTCCCCAACATCTGGGCGCTTGGTGACGTCAATGGCGAGGGTGCATTTACGCACACGTCATACAATGACCACGAAATCGTAGCCGACAATTTACTGAACAACGACACGCGACGTCTGAGCGATCGTATTCAGACCTACGGATTGTTCATCGATCCGCCGTTGGGTCGCGTGGGTATGACGGAAGCTCAGGCGCGTGAATCGGGACGTGAGGTACTGGTGGGTAAACGACTGATGACGCGCGTGTCTCGAGCTGTGGAGAAGGGTGAAACTCAGGGTTTCATCAAGGTTATGGTGGACGCGAATACTCAGGAGATACTCGGCGCCGCCATTCTCGGCGTCGGTGGCGACGAAGCGATTCATTCGATCGTCGATGTCATGTATGCGAAAGCACCTTATACCGTGATTACCCGCGCGGTTCACATCCATCCGACCGTATCGGAGCTCATACCGACAACACTGGGTGATCTGAAGCCGCTCGAGACGAAAGCGGATCCGCAGTAACACTCACGTCAGATCCCGGACCGTACCAGAGGAGCTGTTTACAAATGACGTCACGAAGCGGCAAAGACATTGCCACGCGGTACCAATTCCTCATCGATACGTACGAGACCGAGATTTTCAAGGTGTTGAGCGTGTGGAGCATGTTCGACGACGGTGATCTGCCGGCGAGACCCCATCGTACTGACGAGCGGGCACGTAGCGTGCACGAGCAAATGGTCCACCAGTGTGTCAGCGAAAACCTCTGGTTCGAAACGATGCTCGATATTTCTGTTACTCGTGACCCACTGCCGACACATGAAACCCGTCTGGACTTCATCAAGCGTTACAGAGAATGCGCAG
>JAPUJU010000149.1 GCA_027296025.1 bacterium | reverse complement strand
GTTGACATCCATTCCGAGGTACGGAACCATCGGTCGGCTGTCGACGCTTTTTATGCTCTCCTGGATCAGAAACAGGTTCTTGCTTTTTGTGCGCAGCGAAATGCGATCACCCGGTTTCACAAGAAAGCTCGGGATGTTTACTTTCGTACCATTGACCTGGAAATGGTTGTGCCGGATGAACTGGCGAGCCATTGCGCGCGATGCACAAAAGCCGAGCCGGTATACGATGTTGTCCAGCCGACGCTCCAGGAGCTGGAGCAGGTTTGTTCCCGTTATACCTTTCTGCCCCGCTGCTTTTTCGAAGTAGCTGTGGAATTGATCTTCCAGCAGCCCATACATCCGCCGGATCTTCTGCTTCTCACGAAGTTGGATATTGTATTTCGACGGCTTACCCCGTCGCCGGCGACCATGCTGACCCGGTGGATAGTTACGCTGCTCGATCGCACACTTGCTGGAAAAGCAACGATCTCCTTTGAGAAAGAGCTTCTCGCCTTCGCGACGACAGAGCCTACATTTTGCCTCTCGGTATCTTGCCATTGGTTCTCCTACACCCGCCGTCTCTTGCTCTGACGGCATCCATTGTGCGGCACGGGCGTTACATCCTTGACACCTGTGACTTCGAGGCCCGCGGACTTGAGCGAACGAATCGCCGCTTCCCGGCCGGCGCCTGGGCCCTTGATCCAGGCTTCGACCTTGCGCATTCCCATCTCAAGCACTTCGCGCGCGCAACGGTCAGCCGCCTGCTGGGCAGCAAACGGCGTGCTCTTGCGCGACCCCTTGAAACCCATTGTGCCGGGGCTCGCCCAGCTGATCACATGACCCTTCATGTCGGTAATCGAGATCATTGTGTTGTTGAACGTAGACTTGATGTGAACGATTCCGTTCACGTCTACATTCTTGATTTTCTTCTTTTTTGTTGCACGTTTTGCTCTGGCCAACCTGATCCTCCTGGAAAACTACTTTTTCTTTTTGCCTGCACCCGGCCTCGCCTTCGGTCCCTTTCGCGTCCGGGCATTGGTACTCGTGCGCTGACCGCGGACGGGAAGACCACTCTTGTGCCTACGGCCGCGGTAGCAGTTGATATCCATCAGGCGCTTGATGTGGTCGCGGACCTCGCCGCGAAGCGCGCCTTCGACTTTGAAATCGTTCTCGATAACGTTACGGATTCGGATCGACTCGTCTTCGGTCAGATCTTTGACGCGGCGGCTCGGGTCGAGTCCGACTTTGTCACAGATCCGGCGCGCCGAAGTCGGTCCAATGCCAAAAATGTACGTCAGACTAATAATAACTCGTTTTTCGTTCGGTATGTCGACACCCGCTATACGTGCCACGTAAGAAACCCCTTTCGTGCAGCGCTAGCCCTGGCGCTGTTTGTGGCGCTTATTTTTACAGATCACCCGAACCACGCCTTTGCGCCGGACGATCTTGCAATGCGAACAGATTTTCTTTACTGAACTGCGTACTTTCATTTCATGCTCCCTCTCGGGCGTTTACTCCCGGCTTTTCTACCGGGTCAGAATCTCAGGCCCACCCTGCGTAATCGCTACGGTGTCTTCGAAATGCGCCGACAGCGACTTGTCCGCAGTAACAATGGTCCAACCGTCTTCCTTCGTGAAGACGTCGCTCGCACCGATGTTCACCATCGGTTCGATCGCAATCACGAGGCCCTCTTCGAGTTCGGGTCCCTGATCGGGCGGCCCGAAATTCGGAACCTGGGGCTCCTCGTGCATCTGCCGGCCGATTCCATGTCCGACCAGCGTCTTTACGACTGCATATCCCAGCCCCGTTGCATAGCTCTCAACCGCGTGAGAAATGTCCGTCAACCGCCTCCCGGCTCTCGCCTGCGCGATTCCCCGGTCCAGAGCCTCGCTCGTGACGTCCAGCAACTTCTTCGCGGCGGCCGAAATCTTGCCGATCGCGAACGTCCTCGCCCCATCCGCGTAGTATCCGTCTTTCCAGACCCCGATATCAACGCCGCAGATATCGCCCTCTTTGAGAGTGCGCTCGGTCGGCATTCCGTGGACAACTTCCTCGTTGATCGAAATGCACGTCGAAGCCGGATAACCTTGAAAACCTTTGAACGCCGGCTTTGCCCCCGCGTCGAGAAGGAGCTTCTCAATTGCTGCGTCGATATCCTTCGTCACTGCTCCAGGCGTGGCCATGTCGCGGGCTTTCTCCAACGCGGCCTTCAGTATCGCCCCGTTCTTGCGCATGACCGCGATTTCGGTCGGAGACTTCAGGTAGATCATGCATCCACCAACTCCCGAATCGCATCGGCCACTTCGTCGATCGCCATCGTACCGTTTATCTCGTGCACGTCGTAGCGCAACTCGTAAAACTCGAGGACGGGCAGTGTCTCCTTTTCATATACCTTCAGCCGCGTACGAATCGTGTCTTCCGTATCGTCGACGCGGCCCCGCTTGAGCAGCCGTTCCACGATCGTGTCTGCGTCGACCTTTAAGAATACGACCGCATCGACGACTTGACGGTTCATACTCAGTACATCTTCAAGCGCTTCGGCCTGGTCGGGGTTCCTCGGATACCCATCGAGTATCCAGCCGTTCAACCCCTCAGAATCGGCCAGCGCTTCCATGACGAGCTTCAACACGACCTCGTCCGGAACCAGTTCTCCGGCCTCGATAATCGTCTCGACCTGCTGCCCTAACTCCGTCTTGCGGGCAATCGCCTCTCGAAGCAAATCACCCGAAGAGATGTGCCTCAGGCCCGCTCGCTCTGCAAGTTGCTGGGCCTGAGTCCCCTTGCCCGATCCCGGGGCACCGAGGATAATCAGGTTCACTTACCTGCGCCCCCTCAGGCGGCCGTGCTTCGTAAACCCTTCGTAGTGGCGCATCAACAGGTGCGACTCAAGCTGGCGAAGCGTATCCAGCATCACTCCGACAACAATGAGCAGTCCCGTGCCACCAAAGTAGAACGGCACGTTCGCCTTGCTAATCATGATGTCCGGAAGCACTGCAATAAATGCTAGAAAAAATGCCCCCGGCAGTGTAATGCGTGTCATGACACGGTCGATGAATTCAGCGGTTCGCTTCCCTGGTCGTATTCCGGGTATGAACCCGCCCGATTTTTTCATATTTTCAGCAACATCCACAGGGTTCATGACAATTGCCGTGTAAAAGTAACAAAAGAATATAATTATGGTCGAATATAGTACGACATAGACTATGTGTCCCGGTGTCAGGATCAGTGCCACGCTCTGCATGAATGCAAAGCCCTGAAAGAACGCAGCGATTGTACCCGGAAACATGATGATCGACTGCGCAAAAATGATCGGAATAACGCCCGCGATGTTCACACCGAGCGGAATGTGACTGGCCTGCCCCCCGTAGATCTTGCGGCCGACCACGCGCTTTGCGTATTGGACCGGGATCCGGCGCTGCCCTTGTGTCACAAAAATGATCCCCGCCACCACCGCAACCATTATCGCCGCCAGGATCAACAACTTGAACGGCGACATCTGACCGATCGAAACGGCACGATACGTGTTCAACAAATCAATCGGATAGCGCGCAATAATACCGATCGTAATGATCAGTGAGATACCGTTGCCGATCCCGCGCTCCGTGATCTGTTCACCGAGCCACATCACAAAGACCGTCCCCGATGTGAGCGTCAGAACCGTAATGAACCGGAAGGCCCATCCCGGGCTCGCTACAGCCAGCTCACCGCCGACACCCTGAAGACTCTCCAGAAAGATCGCAATCGCCGATGACTGGACGACCGCCAGGATCACCGTTCCGTAACGGGTGTATTGTGTTATCTTTTTGCGGCCCTCTTCCCCTTCCTTTGCCAGTTTCTCGAAGTACGGGACAACCGCCTGGAACAGCTGCAGGATAATCGACGCGCTGATGTACGGCATGATGCCCAGTGCGAAGATCGTCGCCTTCTCGAGATTTCCCCCGGCAAACAGATCGTAGAGACCCAGAATCGTCCCCTGCTTGCCGGCAAAAAAACCGGTCAACACCGAAGCGTCAACGCCAGGTGTCGTGATGTGGCCACCGATTCGATAGACAATCAAAAGCGAAAGCGTAAACAGAACCTTCCGCTTCAACTCGGGGATGTTGAGTATCTCTTGAATCTTTTTAATCATATGTCAAAGAGCGTAAGCCTGCCCGGGATTACTTGCCCGAGATCTGAATCTGACCGCCCGCTTTCTCCACCAGTTCTTTTGCTTTTTTCGTGAATGCGTGAACGGTGATCTTCAGAGGCCGATCCAGCTCGCCCATACCGAGCAGCTTGACCGGCACGTTTTTCTTTCTGATGAGACCGGCCTCGCGTAACGCTTTCGCATCCACATCGGAGTTCGCCGG
>JAPUJU010000148.1 GCA_027296025.1 bacterium | reverse complement strand
GATTCATCCTCTTGCTGGAGGATCGATTCCTCGACCAGGATGGCTTCGAACTTGTCGAGGGCCGTCTCGGCGAGTCCGCCGGCATGGTGCGGCTTCTTGTTCCAGCCAAACAGATTGTTGAATGGAATGACAACGTCCTCGAGGATGATGGATTCGGCCTGACGTGCGAGCTCGCGGCCGTTTCGCTCGTCGCCCGAGGCCAAAGTGAAGGCGGCCGTGAGCTCCGCATGATACGTCGAATCCTCCACGGCAAATGTGTGCCCCGCCATACGAACGTGCTGCCGGTATCCATCAGCGCTTTTCTCGAAGTCTTTACCGGTGTGGAACCGTGGCGTCAGCATGCGATCCATCCACCTGATCGCGTGATCTATCCGCTCCAGCGATTCAGCCAACCGCGCTCCGTCGCCCGTATCTAGGGCAGCTGACGGCTTCGGCACACTGCCTTTGGGAAGCGACGTGGACTTTTCTGTCGGACGCGTCACGCGGTACTTGTTGAGCGGCCAATTGAAGGTTAAGCCAACGAGGATTTCACTTTCGGTTGGGTGATAGTCAACGCGAATGTGCTCGCCGTGGCGGAACATCCCGCCGCGGCGGGGAGTGAAGAACGCGGACAAGACCGGTACAATTTTGTCGTTGAGAAACGTATACTCCGCGCCGATGCGAATCAGTGGAATTTTGAGATATGCGCCGAAGGTCGCCTCAAAATCGGAACCTGTGACACCGGCGGTAGCCTCCAGGGCTTGCTCGCCTATCCCGATAGCCGGAAAACGGCCCGTGCTGGTCAAATATACCAGTAGGCGGCCGGTCGCCTGGCTGCGATCGACATCGTACCCGCCCAACGCGCCCCAATTCCGGCGTAAACGCGCCGGCTGTCCCATAGAGACCGGCGTTTCGGGGATCGGCTTTGTTTCAGTGTTGTCGGCCGCCTGGCAAAGCACGGCGTCAAGGCAGAGGAGAATTGCGAAGATGGCGGTGCGATTCAGCCGGCCCCAGCCCGATGAAAATACGTCGCTTCTCGAATTCCGAATTTGGCTTAATCGGTCAACTCTCATTGCCGCCGCTTAATGAATGGAAAAGGAATAATGAGCAGGGCTCGGAGGCCGGGTGCACCAGAGCGGGTACCGATGCCGGTTCAAGCCCCGCACTCATTGTAGCTTATCATAGTATTTCTCGTGCGTTCAATCACTGTTTTCTTGATCGTTGGCGTCCCGCTTCGCTACCTGAGTTGCGTGGGCATAGCGCTGCGTCTTGACGATCGTTGGGACCGATGCGCAAAATGCACTTGATCAACGACCTCACCGATCTGGTATACTTCAGGGGTCCGCCCCTTCTCAGTGCCGTTCCTAAGAATCAGGGAGATCCGTCCATGGGCCGTTTACGCAGCCTTGTTCTATCTTCTGTCGGTACGCTCTCGTTTGTCACAGTAGCACTTCTGGCTCCGGAACCCGTGGCTTCCCAATCCGCCGACGAACTTGAATGCGGTTCGGCCGTGACACCGGAGGAAGCCTTGCGCTATCTTGACATCCTCGCTGGCGAGCCATTGCAGCTTCCGCCCCAACTCCCCCCTCCGCCTTACTGCGTACCCATTGCAGGCCACATCGTGCGGAGTTCGGCCGGTACCGGGGGAATGTCACTGTCCCAGTACACACAGGCCATCGCCGATGCGAACGACGCTTATGCCAATTCGGGAATCGTCTTCTACTCCCTGGGAGTCGACTATATTGATAACGACTCCTATTTCACGGGCGTAACCGGCGGCGAATACACTACGCTCCGACAGCAGAATGTCGTCAGTGCCGCGATCAACGTGTACTTCGCCCCCGTAACTCCGGGACTTTGTGGCTTATCGTCTTTCACGTTCTCGTCCGTACAAGGGATCATTCAAAACAACGCCTGTAGCGGAGTACCGAACAATCCTTCAACGTTTCCACACGAGATCGGACACTATTTTGATCTGTTCCACACACATGAGACGGCCTTTGGCAGCGAGCTAGTCAACGGGTCCAACTGCTCGACCGCCGGCGACCTTCTGTGCGATACTCCCGCCGACCCACGACTTGGCACCAGTACTGTCACATCGAATTGCGTGTATACCGGTACCGCAACGGACACCAACAGCGACCTGTATGTACCCGACCCCCGTCAGTACATGTCGTACAGTCGCAAGCTGTGCCGTGATGTGTTTTCGCCCCTGTCCGAGACCAGAGCGGTGCAGACACTGCTCGCGTTACGGCCCGAACTGCTTTCCCGGGGATGCTCGCCGTTTGGCAACGCGACAGTGGTGCAGCTGGATCCCCCGTCGGGATTCGTTGACCAGACGCTGGACGTGATTCTCCAGGGTACCAACCTCGGCATGTTCACGACGACCACTTTGGGAGCCGGTATCACAGTAAACGCCGTTGACACGTTATCGTCGGACTCTTTGATTGTGAACATCACGATCGCATCGAATGCCTTGCTGGGCCCTCGCGATGTAATCGTCAACAACGCGTTTACGCCGGATACACTGGCGATGGGCTTCCTGGTAACCCCCACGCTACGTCACTACGTGTCTGCAGGGGGCGGTGACGTTTACCCCTACGCCCTTCCGGAACAGGCTGCGCTAACGCTCGCGGACGTGTTCACTGCCACCGCCTCGGGTGATACCGTTTACGTCGACACAACGACCCTCGTTGGCGTCTCCACCGGCACCAGTGACGGACTGTACATCAGCGGCGGATGGACAGATGACTTCACCACGCGCGACCTCAACACGGCCCGCACGGTCATCGAACTCAGCAACAACATCCAGTTTTTCAGCCCGGACCCGATCGTATTCGATGGATTTCATCTTAGAAACGGTACCGGCACGGCGTTGATCCAACCGGAAAGCGGCAACTACGGCGGCGGTATTCTGATCTTGACCGGCAGCACCGTCACGATCTCCAATTGTATTATCGAGAGATGCACAGGAGCGCCCTCCGCGAGCTTCAGTGGGGGAGGTGGCATTTTTGCTCTCAATAGTACTGTCACCATCATAGACAATCAGATTACAAAATGTGAGGCCACCGTTGGTGGCGCCGTGTACCTCTACGGTTGCAGCGGGTCCGTGTCCGGTAACGTCATCACGAAAAACTCCGCGGTCATCGGGGGGACGGGGACGCTGGTCGGTGCGGGCATCGCCATGGATGAATGCGCAGGCATTGCCGCCTCGAACAACACGCTGGACGGCAACACGGACGCATCCAGTGGAGGCTCCTACTGGATCCGCAACTCCACAGGCATCACCATCGACGGGGGCTCTATTACCAACTCCAGCGCCTCGTTCGGTGGCGGTGGCGCGTATGTCGGAGGGTCTGATGTCACCCTGACAAGCGTTCGATTTGAATCAAACGCCGCCGGTATTCTTGGTGGCGCGCTGCAGGCAGACTCATCGACAATTGCGGCAACGGAGTGCGAGGTCGTTGGCAACACGGCACTGATCGGCGGCGGACTGTACATTCTCGCCGGGACGGCCACTATCCGACATAACCTCGTGGCTGGAAACACGGCATCGAATACAGCCGGCGGGTTATTCGTGAGCGGAATCGCGGCCGGTGAGATCGTCGGGAATACGATCGACAGCAACACCGGTGGCTCTGGTGTCGGCGGCCTTTCCATTGCAGGCTCAGCGATCGCGGTTGTGAACAACATTATCTCCAATACGATCGGTGACGGACTCGGATGCAGCGGCACACCACCCCTCAACGCGTACAACCTGGTGTGGAACTCTACCGGCGTTGATTACAACGGTTGTTCGGCAGGTGCCGGCGCGCTCAATGCCGACCCGATGTTTTCCGATATCGGAAGCGAAGACTATCACCTCACATTGAACTCGCCGGCTATCGACTCCGGTGATCCCAACCCGTCACTCGACGATCCCGATGGCTCCCGAGGTGACATGGGGCGCTATGGGTCGCACGCATTCACGATGGATCAGCCGTCTTATCCGCAGAATCTCGTTTCCGACGTCGGCGATGGCGACGTGGTTCTGTCGTGGGCCCCGAACCCTGAAAGCGACATCGATTTCTATGCGGTCTACTGTGACACCACCAGCGGCTTCGTGCCCGGACCCGGCAACTTGGTGACAACGACAACCGATACAACATCCAATCTGGGTGCGCCAACCGATACGGTTTATTATCGGGTCTCCGCTGTCGATCTGGACGGATATGCGGGTGGGTACTCGGATGAGGCAAGCTCGGAGCCGACGGTGCCGACGGCGATCGGCGACGTTGTGCTCTACACCACAAGTCTCTGGCAGAACGCGCCCAACCCGTTCAACCCGGAGACCGTGATCCGTTTCACGCTTTCGGAACGGCAGGCCGTGCAGATCATCGTCTACGACGTCACCGGGCGGCGTGTCCGCACGCTCCTCACCGAGACGCGCCCTGCCGGTTTGCACGACGCCACGTGGGACGCTCGCAGTGACGCCGGCACCAAGGTCGCCTCCGGAGTGTATTTCTACCGCCTGAGGGCCGGCAAGTTTTCCGAGACCCGTAAGATGCTGCTTCTCAAATAGGGCGACACCCGGATTCGAACCAGAGAATAACGGTTTTGACGGAGCGTCCGTCGTGCGAAAGACGAAATCTTACCAGTCGTCAGAGGTCAGTCCCTGATCGACGCGTTCCATATGCTTGAGCTTGCGTCGGTTTCGCCAGCGGATTTTCAAAAAGACGAACAGAAAAAGAACCGCGATTATTGAAAAGAGTGGCCCGGTCTGAAACAGGAGGAGGCGCGAAGAATATTTTCGCGTGATGTGTTCGGCGAAGCGACCATAGAAAGCGCCCTGCCCCTCTCCCCAGTACGAATCAAATGCCTCACCGAAGTCACCGGTCCGCGCGATGTGACCGAGAAAGTCGGGTAGATCCGCCATGCGTTCGTCGAACAGATAGGTGAACCCCGCATAGGAGATCCGGTACGCATCGTGCGCCGTCCTCTCCTCACCCGGTATCCCGCGAATGAGGCCCTCGAGTCTGGGCGCGCGCTTCGTCCACACCGCATCCATAAGCCGCCAGTTCTCGAGCAGCGACCATTCTCTCGCCTGCCACATCGCCATCCCCTCGAGAAACCACGTCGGCACCTGTACGCCTTCGATCCGTTGCCCGGCAAGCAGGTGCGAAAGTTCGTGCGGCACGACGCGCTCGAGCGTGTTCCACGCCGCCGTGGCGCGTCGCACGTCGATGACCATGACCCGGCTGTCCACAAACGCAAAGGCGATTCCCCATGACGGCAGGTCCACGCCGGCTTCCAGTTCGATGACGCGAATGCTCTCGACGAGGTGAATTCGAAACGGCTCGACACGATCGAGACCGACGCCCTCGGCGAGCTCGGGGATGCTCTCCTCGCATATTTCCGCGACTTTCCGCGCTATTTTCTCATGTCCGGGCTCGAACCAGATCTCGATCCCGTAGGGGTCGACGACAAGATGTTCGGTGCGGGAGTTTTTGGCAAGCAAAGGCGCGGCAGCGCCGAACGCAACGAAGACGAACACACCGACCAGCGCTCGCAGGCACGATCGAAGATAGTGGTCAGGCCGGGCCGGCTGCATCGATAACTCCCGACCCCACGACGATGTCGTCCCTGAAAAGAACAACCGTCTGACCGGGACAAACGGCCCGCTGCGGAGACTCGAATTGCACGCGGCCTTTTCGTCCGTCCGTGATAATATCAGTGACCGGCGTTGCTTCGTGGTGGTAACGAATCTGCGCCCGAACATCGAGCGGCTTCGACCTCACCCGCGGATCCAGCCACTGAAACGTGCACGTGAACTCTCCGCTCATCAGCTCGTCCTCGTCACCGACAACAAGCGTATTGCGCTCTCGGTCCAGGCGTACGACATACTGAGGCCTGCCCGCCGCGATACCGAGATGTCGCCGCTGGCCGACCGTGTACGATGCGAGTCCTTCATGCCGCCCCAGAACTTCCCCCCCTGTGTTCTCGATCGGCCCCGCCAGAAGCGCGACATCTTTCGAATCGAGAAACGAACGCAGCGTCCCATCGGGAACAAAGCACACTTCCTGGCTTTCCTTCTTATCGGCCACGGCGATGGAGGCGTCGGAGGCCACATCACGCACCGTCTCCTTGTCGTAGTCCCCGAGAGGAAAGAGCATCCGTCCGAGCGTCTCTCCGTGGACCCCCGACAAAAAGTAAGACTGGTCCTTTCGCCGGTTTGTCGAGCGCGCCAGGTAGCGCTCACCGTTGTCCATCTCGAAGATCCGGGCATAGTGTCCGGTTGCGACATAATCGATCCCGAACCGGTCCGCGTAATCGATCAGCGTGGAGAAACGGACGATGCTGTTGCAGCGCACGCACGGATTCGGCGTTCGCGCCTCCTGGTATTCGGAGAGGAAGTTGTCGACGACTTCGTGTGTGAAAAAATCTTCGACATCGACGACGCGATGCGGAATTCCCAGACGGTCACACTCGCGGCGTGCGTCGTGAATCGCCTCGACTGAGCAGCAGCTTCTGTCCGGCACGTCGACGTCACCGTAGCAGTAGTTTTTCATCGTGAGACCGACGGCCCGAAAGCCCGCTTCCTTGACGAGCAATGCTGCTACGGCGCTATCCACACCGCCGCTCATGGCGATGAGCACACTCTCACCGGTCTTCCCGGCCTCGTTCATATCGACGATTCGTCCCCGCATGTCCATCATCCTAGCAAAAGAAAACCTTCTCCCGGAAAGGAATTTCCGGGAGAAGGCCTCGAAACCTCTTCTAAGCTACGTCTCTAGCCCTGCTGCCGGATCAGGTCGGCGCGCTTTTTCAGATCCTCCTGCCGTTGGATCTGTTTTTTTGCATAGTTGCCCCATTGCCGGTCATCGACCGCATTGGCAAACTTGTCGATCGCCTCATCGAAGCGGGAGAGTTTCTCCAGCGATTTTCCCCACGCGCAGTAGAGACCTGCCGTCTTCTCACTCACCTGCAGCCCTGTCTGGATGGTCTCGATCGCCTGGCTCGGCTTGCCGACATCGTTGTAACTCATGGCCAGGTAGAGGTACGCATCGGAGAATTCGGGCTTCAGTTCGACAGCCTGCGCGAACTCAGGAATCGCTTCGGCCGGCATCTTCGTTTTCATGTAGGAGATGCCGAGGTTGAAGTGATGCGAGTACTTGGTCGGCTCCGCGACTACGAGCGCTTCATAGATTCTCGCTGACTCTTTGAACTTCTCCTGCTTGATATACATCTTTCCGATGGCGCTCTTGTACTTGTTCGCATCGTCCGAATCTGAGCTGGCAGCAATCGCCTTCTTGTACATCCTGATCGCATCATCCTTCTGGCCGTTCTCTTCGTAGAGCTGGGCCACCGACCCCATCGTTGAGGCGTCATTAGGATCAAGCTTGATAGCTTTCTCGTAATAAGAAAGTGCCGTCTCTTTGTCCCCAAGACCCTTGTAAATAAAACCGAGGCGCAGATGTGCCTCGTAGTCATCCGGCTTCGCCTCGACGATCGCGATGTACGTCGTCTTCGCCTCTTCGTATTCTTTGGCGCGAACCTGGTAGTAACCAAGGTTCGAGAGGAGGCGCAAGTCATCGGGATGCGCTTCGCACGCACGCACGTACGCCGCGGAAGCCTTGTCGTACATACCGAGCTTCGAGTAACTTTCACAGAGGCGGTGAAACGCGTCCAGGCGCGAGTTGTCCAGCATCGTCACCTTCTCAAATGCCTCCGCTGCCTTTGCATATTCGCCCGCATCCATGTACTGGGTTCCCGTCTGGAACAACACGTCCGCTTCGGTAATCTTCTTTTCGAAACCCCTCTCGTCGGTTACCGTTTGCGGCGCGGCCACAACCTTGCCCGCGAACACGACACAAAGGCAAAGTCCCAATACCATAGAAATCCGTGAAATTGACATTTGCTCGGGCCTCCAAAGTCGGTAACGAAACTGACAATCTGTTCTTATAATGAACGTTAGCCAGCTCGACATGTCAAGGGAGACGGTAGATCCTGCGGGGGTAGGCGATACGAGTTCCCCGTGTGGCTGTCGAAAATCCTCGACCGCGGTCGGCTATCTCATGTAATTTTAGCGGGTTGGGCTCTTCCGGACGCCGCCACCCACTTCTCGCCCCGACTTCGGGGCTGGTGGGGTCTCTTACGCGGCTGGAGAATACGCTAAACGCGTGTGGATTGCAAGCCTAGAAGGGGGCGGTCCCCTTACGCCTCCACGCCTCGGACCCGTTTGCGCCGATGTAGAAGCGGATCATTCGGTCCTGGATGCCGTTGTCATCGCGCGAGCCCTGCCTGCCGAACTGGACCGCGAGGTCAAGCTTGCCCCGGCCACCAAAAATATTCACGCCGCTGCCTATCGAAAAAAGAATCCTTCGTACGTCGGCGGGCTCAGCAGACGCGATCCCCGGATGCTGGTACGGGAGCTTTTCGTAACTGAAACCGATACGCCACGGGAGCCGGAACAACCGCCCGTACTCGAGGCCAACGGCAAAGGCCTCTCCGCGGTCCAGCCGTTGCGCCGGAAACTCGAGACCCACGAACTCGGAGAAGTCACTCACCGTCGCGCTCGCGGCAACGAGAATGCGACGGGTGATTTGAGCAGTCGCCTGCACCGTCAGTCGCGCGGGCAGTTTCACGACCGACTTGTACGACGTGTCGAGCGTCGCCTGCGAGTAGCGCTCCTGGATGAATGTGTCGTAGTCGATCTCGCTTTCCCAGATGCCGCCGATCATAATTCTCGAACCGAGGTTCAAGATTCCCGACACGCTGTAACTCTGCGCATCAAACTCTTCCTTCTTGAATCCCGCGCTGGGCGCAAAGCCCGATGCGTCGAAGATGATGTCCCAACGTTCCTGGATGAACCCGCGCTCTAGCGAAATCGTCCCGCCGATTTCCAGGAACCGCGTGAGGTTGAACGACAATCCTATAGGGATCGACCATAGTCCGCCCGACTTGGTGAACTGTGTTCGATAGGTATCTCCGGCACTGCTCGTGCCCGGCACCGCAAAGCTTCCGTCGGGATCGTAGCGGCCCTTGTAACCAATCGACAGGGTGAAGAAGTGGCGTATCGGCATTGCAAGCATGATTCCGGGGAACGATGCGGATATGTCACGCTCTTCGTAGTTCACGGAACTTCCGGTGTCGAAGGCGATCACCTGCGAAGCGCTGACCGTCGTCCGGTTCAGGCGCGAGAGCAACGCCGTGTTTGTCGACATGGCCGCCAGGGTATCCGGGAGGAGTTGCGACGATCCGCCGAGTGCGATCGACCGAGCATCACCGCGTTCCACGCGCTCGCCCAGAAAGACCATGCTGAAGAGCGACGTCGCGCGTACGCTCGCCGGCAGGCACACCCAGGCCGCCAGAAGCAAACAACTCGTCCAAATGGGAATTTTCTTCATAGGTACTCGTGTCACGGACGCGGAAACGTCGGCGCGTTCGAAATAGTGAGTATGATCACCGGCTTCAAAGAGTCGGCCGCACTGCTCCCGTAAAACTCGATCTGACGATTCGACGTTCTCTCGAGCGCGTACTGAACGACGAAGCCCTGCTTATCCTGGCCGCTCGCAATGAAGTCGGCCAGGATGTTGCTGACCGGAAAACGCAACCTGTTGTTGTCGAGGTCAATTGTCTGTGTCGAAATCAAGGCCCCCTGGATGATCCCCGGATCGGAGATATCGAGGCTTTCTGGACCATACAGCGTCGCTGTCACGTCCCCGCCGCTCGATGACGACGGCACCATATGTATTTCCAGAAGGGCGTTATGAATCAGTATTGTGGAATCGACACCACCGATATTGAATGGGAGAAGAACGCGGCGAATCCGGCCGTCACCAATCCCCAGATCGCTCGGCGGATTAAGCGCGGCGACGAACGTGCCATCGTCGGACACCGGGTACGT